>JBAWFY010000735.1:0-2036 GCA_049592335.1 Occallatibacter sp. | reverse complement strand
AGCCTGCAGTTCCTTTTCGCCCAGCACGGCAAGAATGTCGTGCGGGTTCAAGGGGCCGTCCATCAGCGGATCGCCGGCGCGCAGGCGTTCGCCTTCCTGCACGTTCACGTGAATGCCGCGCGGCACCGAGTATTCCTTCTCGTCGCCGTTGTCGGCCGTCACGTAAATCTTGCGCTGGCCCTTCGTGACTTCGCCGAAGCTAACCACGCCATCGATCTCGCTGATGATGGCCTTCTCCTTCGGAGCACGGGCTTCAAAGAGTTCGACCACGCGCGGCAGACCGCCGGTGATGTCTTTGGTGCGCGTCGATTCCTTGGGAATCTTCGCCAGCACATCGCCGGGACCGACTTCCGCGCCGTCTTCGACCATCAAGTGCGCGCCGCGAGGCAGCAGGTAACGCTTGCTCGTCTTGGCGCCCTTCATGGCGATGGCCGGCTGCCGCTTCTCATCGGGCGAGTCGGCAACCACCCAGCGCGAGAGGCCGGTGACTTCGTCCACTTCCTCGTTGAGCGTGATGCCTTCCTGCAGATCCTTGAACTGCACCGTGCCGCCGATCTCAGTGAGAATGGCGTAGGTGTAGGGATCCCATTCGGCCAGCACTTCGCCCAGCTTGACGGCGGAGCCTTCCTTGACGCGAAGGCGCGCGCCGTAGACCACCTGGTAGCGTTCCTTTTCGCGGCCACGCTCGTCCACGACGGCCAGCGAACCGCTGCGGTTCATGGCCACCAGCTCGCCTTCCTTGCTCTGTACGGTGTTCAGGTTGATGAAGCGCACAAAACCGTTGTTCTTGGCATCGAGGCGCGACCGGTCTTGCACGCGGCTGGCTGTACCGCCCACGTGGAAGGTGCGCATGGTGAGCTGCGTGCCCGGCTCGCCGATGGATTGCGCGGCGATAACGCCGCAGGTTTCGCCCAGCTCGACCATGCGGCCGGAACCCAGGTTGCGGCCGTAGCACAAGGCGCAGACGCCGCGGCGCGATTCGCACGTGAGCACGGAGCGGATCTTCACCTTCTCCACGCCCGCGCCCTGAATCGCCGAGGCAATGTCTTCGTCGATGGGCTGGTTGACCTCAACCACGACGTTGCCGTCGTAGTCCTTAATTCTTTCAAGAGACACGCGGCCGATGATGCGATCGCGCAACGGCTCGATGATCTCGCCGGACTCGACAATCGATCCGACGTAGATCCCTTCGAGCGTGCCGCAATCGTTCTCGGTCACGATCACGTCCTGGGCCACGTCGACCAGACGGCGGGTCAGGTAGCCGGAATCGGCTGTCTTGAGCGCCGTATCGGCCAGGCCCTTACGCGCACCGTGCGTGGAAATGAAGTACTCGAGCACGGTCAGCCCTTCGCGGAAGTTCGAGGTGATGGGCGTTTCAATGACTTCGCCGGAAGGCTTGGCCATCAGTCCGCGCATACCGCTCAACTGGCGAATCTGCTGCTTCGAGCCACGGGCGCCGGAGTCGGCCATGATGTAGATCGGGTTCATGGCGCCTTCGTCGTCGGCCCGCTTCATGTTCGAGAACATCTCGTCGGCCACCTGATCGGTCACCAACGACCACATCTGGATGACCTTGTTCGAGCGCTCGCCGTTGGTGATAGCGCCGTCCATGTACTGCTTCTGGACTTCGATCACCTTCTTGTCGGCTTCGTCCACCACCGTGTACTTGCTGGCGGGGATCACCATGTCGTCCAGACCCACCGAGAGACCCGAGCGCGTGGCAAAACGGAAGCCCAGCGACTTGATGCGGTCAAGCATGCCCACCGTCACCTCGAGCCCGAGGTTCTGGTTGCAGTAGTTCACGAGTTGGCCAATGCCCTTCTTCTTGAGCAGGCCGTTGATGAACGGCATGCCGGGAGGCAGTGCGTCGTTGAGGATCACGCGGCCCACTGTCGTGGAGAGATACTCCTTGCTGAAATCCACCGGATCGGTATGCGTGATGTCCTGGTCGTCGTAGGCGGTGGTCATGTCGAGAACCTTGCCCGTATAGCGCAGGCGGATCGGCGTAAGCGTCTCTACTTCGCCGGCTTCGAGCG
>JBAWFY010000734.1:0-2826 GCA_049592335.1 Occallatibacter sp. | reverse complement strand
GATGAAGGCGGACGTGGACAAAGCTTTTGCCGATCTTGCGGCCAAAGCTTTGCGCGACAACAATGAGAGCTTTTTGAATTTGGCAAAACAAAAGCTAGGTGCTCAGAGCGACGAGGCGAAACAGACGCTCACGCAGAAGGAAGAGGCAATCAAGAATCTGATTGATCCGCTCGACAAAGCTCTGAAGAGTCTCGACGAGCAGACACGTGCGATGGAGAAGGAGCGCGCTGGCGCCTACGGGGAGGTCAAGACCCTAGTTGAGGGAATGCAGAAAACGATCCCGGCTTCGCTTGATGCGCTCAAGAGCGAAACTTCGCAACTGATTACCGCGTTGCGCGCGCCGAAGACGCGCGGCAACTGGGGCGAACTTCAGCTCAAACGGTGTGTGGAGTATGCGGGGATGGTCGATTACTGTTCTTTCGCTGAGCAGACCTCGGCGCGCGCTGAAGACGACCGATTGCTGCGCCCCGACATGACAATTCAACTGCCCAACGGTCGCACCATCATTGTGGATGCAAAGACGCCGCTTGATGCTTTTCTCGACGCAAGCCAGGCAAACGACCCCGCGGCGCAGGCTTTGCGATTTGCGGCTCATGCGGAACGCGTGAAGGCCCACTTGCGCGAGTTATCAGGCAAGGCCTATTGGCGGCAGTTCGACAACAGTCCAGAGTTTGTTGTCTGCTTCCTGCCCAGCGAAGCGTTGTTCAGCGCAGCGCTCGAAGCCGACCCCTCGCTTATAGAGTTTGGTTCGCAATCGAACGTTGTCATGGCTACGCCAACAACCTTGATCGCATTGCTCAAAGCGGTCGCATATGGATGGCAGCAATCGCAGGTAACGCAGAATGCCAAGGCAATTCAAGAGGCGGGTCGCGATTTATACAACAAGCTCGTGAATGCACATGAGTATTTCAGCAAATTGGGTGCGGCGCTCGAAAACGCGGTAGCAAATTACAACAAATTTGTGGGCGCGGTTGAAGGCCGCGGCGGCGCATTCTTTCACGCTCGGAAGCTCGGCAATCTGGTGCACGAGGGCGAAGAACTCGACCAACTAGAAATCCTTCCTGCGGAGCCGCGCCTGCTCGCGGCAGAGGATTGGGAACAGGCGACTGCTTCGGCATTGACAGCTGAAACGGAGCTGTCTGAAAAATCGGCGTCCTGAATTCGCGCGGCTACTCGGCGGGAAAATAGGGGTACACTGTCGCGAGCTACTGGCGATGGCGGCTGAATCCGATGTTCCCTTTGTTAATGGCTTTCTGCAAATGCTTCGCGCAGCCTGCGCCACGTCGTTTCCAGGTCTTCGGGCAAGACACGGGTTTCGGCGACCGTGGTGATGAAGCTGGTGTCGCCGATCCAGCGTGGCATGGCATGCAGGTGCAGATGGCCGGCGACTCCCGCGCCTGCGGCCTGGCCCACATTCAATCCAAAATTGAAGCCGTGCGGCGAGTAGACCCGGTCGAGCGCGCGCTCGGTGCGCTGGGCTAGATCCATCAGTTCGTGCGCGGTTGTGGTGGGCAAAGCGGCCAGCCGGTCGAGATGCGCGTAGGGCATCGCCATCACGTGGCCTGAAGTGTAGGGAAAGGCGTTGAGGCAGACGAAGCAGTGTTCGCCGCGGAAGACGAGGCCTCCGGTGGCTTCGGCCTGGTCGCGGGCCATTCCTTTTTCAATGGCGTAATCGATAGCGGCGATCAGGTTGCAGAAGACGCAGCCCAGGTCGCCGGGCCAGGCCTCGAGCGGCTTAGGGACGCCCTTGCGTCCGGCGCTGTCGGCCGTGGTGATGTAGGTGTAACGCCAGGGAGTCCAGAGATGGTCCATTGCGTGGCTCTCGTTCCTCGTAACGATAAAGCAGGGGGCAGGGCATAGGGAATAGGGAGGAAGGCGCGAGGAAGGGAGCAGAGCAAGAGAATCGTAGGATCGCGTGCAGTGGTTTTCAACAGAAAAGGACAGTCTTCCACTGGTCAAACCGCGGTGATTTTTCCGGTGAAGGAAGAAAATTCTCTCCATGTTGCAAACAAAGGCAGTTAACGGAGCCTCAATGTTTGCATCGTGGAGGACCCCTGTGCTACTCTTAACAAGTTGTTAGAGAGCAGTGGAGCCTCCCGGTGGCCCGGAGCAAGAGTCGTGGGCCTGCCCTGATCGGCGCAAGAGCCTGATTTGAGGAAGTGGGAAGCTAAAGTGATGGAACTCGTTCGTTGGGTTGGTAGAGGCTGGTTTTAGAACCCCTCCGAAACCCCTGTAGGGAATTCCCTGGAGAGAACAAAGCCATTGCACGACCCGGGAGTTAATCTCCCGCGAGCCCTAGTGGCTCGGGCGCATTTTGCGCTGGCCGATCTTTGATTTTTTGCGCAACGCGAGCGGGTTACTAATCCTGATTCCGGTGGAAATTGAGCTTGACCGGAACTGTAGGGTTTGATAACCTTGAAAAGTTCGCGCCAAAACGCTGTAGCCTGCTGTGCAAGCCGGAAAATCAGTGTTGCGCACCAAGTTCGAGGACAGCCGGACCCAAAGTCCGGACCTCGATCCAAGGGGTCTCGCTCAGGCGAATCGCCCTTAAGGATCTTTGACAAATTGGTTGAACGTGCCAGTCGTGAGATGCGATCAGGTTTGGCTTGATCATCTCACAAGGTAAGGTGCTCGATGCCCCGTCTTGATTGATGGTGCAGAGAGCGCGGTCGGTCGCACTGACCTCCGTCAGTTGCGGATCGACATCAGGTTTCAAACGAGAGTTTGATCCTGGCTCAGAATCAACGCTGGCGGCGTGCCTAACACATGCAAGTCGAACGAGAAAGTGGAGCAATCCATGAGTAAAGTGGCGCACGGGTGAGTAAC
>JBAWFY010000733.1:0-12321 GCA_049592335.1 Occallatibacter sp. | reverse complement strand
ATCCAATGCAAGCGTCTGATCTGCCGGCTGCCAATAACGGACAGCTAGTTCAGGAGCGATTCCCAGTCCGCGGGCACCCTTCCTGCGGGTCCGGGCGTGGTCTGATTTTTCCGATGCGCGCGCGGCGGAAGCAACTCCACGCCTTCGATCATCGCCTGCGTCTCGTAGTCGTAGAACCAGTCCTCACCCGGCTCAAAGCTGGCGATGATCGGATGCCCCGTAGTCGCCGCATGCTTCGATGCATGTTGGCTCGGAGAGCTGTCACAGCATCCGATATGCCCACACTCCGCACAGCGGCGGAGATGAAGCCACCAACCGTTCGGCGACGCCAGGCATTGCTCGCACCCGTCGCCACTTGGTTTCGAAGCGGGATTGATTCCGCGGCGATTCTTCTGCATTCGGTTTCCCTTTGAGCGTTGCATGTCCAGCAAAGAGTTCAAGGCAGCAGCAAGATCTTCCCGATGCCGCCTTTTTCCGCCGCCGCTTGAGCCTTGGCCGCTTGACTAAGCGGCATCTTCCGACTGATCGGGATTGCCAGCTTGCCATCGCGCACTGCTTCGGCCATGAACTGAAGAGTCTGCGCATCGGGGGTCGCATACACGGGTACGACCTTTACGGTTGGATAGTTCGCGGCGTTCCGCGGTTCCCCTAGAACCGATGCAAACACTCCTCCGGGCTTCACCTTTGCGATCAGCTTCTCGGCAGTCTTCCCGTTGACCGTATCCGCAACCGCATCGAGCGGACGAAGATTCGCGATTGCATTGTCGTCGTCGGTTGCAATCACCTGATCCGCACCCAAAGTCTTTGCCTCATCCATCTGCTTCTTCAAGACTCCCGCGATCACCGTCGCTCGGCGTTCCTTCGCGGTGAATACCGCCGAACGTCCGACGTTTCCAGCAGCGCCGACGACGAGAACCGTCTGGCCCGCTTTGATTTCTGTGGCCAACATGAGTTGGTTACCGGTCGTCGTCACCAATGGCAGCGCCGCCGCCTCAATCAAATCGAGCCCCTCGGGAATATCGGCGAGGACGTCCGCTTTCACCGCGCAGAGTTCCGCGTAGGTGTTGTTTGCCATGGCGAACACGTGGTCACCGGCAGCAAAGGCTTCAACCCCCGGTCCAACTTGCACCACGGTCCCCGCCAAATCGACTCCGATCAGGCTCGGGAAGGTCATGGGATAAAAACCCTTGGTCAATCCGGCACGCCGTTTGTAGTCGATTGGGTTCACGCTGGCTGCGGCAACCCGCACCAGCACTTCGCCCCGGCCCGGGACCGGATCAGGGTAGTCCTCGAACTTCAGTACTTCCGGACCGCCATACTCATGGACAACGATTGCTTTCATGATTCATCTCCAACCTGGACAAAGAAGCACCAATAAGCAGTTCGATGCGGGAAACCGGGATTGGTCGCGCGTTTCGATTGCCTGCTCCCGTCCCCCGAAGCCCAAATTGCGTCCCTCTTCGAGAGCCGTTAGAAAGGGGCTGCACGCCCCGATCGTCTACTGCGAGGTGGAAGGCTCATGCCACGTTCACACTCTCGGCGCGCTCAACACGCCGAAGCATGCATAGCAGGCTCGAAAGTATGATCGCTCAGGTGAGCTGGTTTCAGTATGCCGAGGATATCTCTGGCCCTTGCCGACTCAGCGGAACTTCCATGAGCGGCTGCCCACCGTGCCCGGCGCCCTGCTAACATCTAGCTTGGCATTTCACGCTATCATTTTGTGCTAGGCTTCTCAACACGTTAGAAGCTGGCGATCCAGACATGAATCAATCCATAAGTTATTCATCCTGAATGTGGCCCCGTAGCTCAGATGGATAGAGCAGCAGTTTCCTAAACTGCGGGTCGGCTGTTCGAATCAGCCCGGGGTCACCACTCCTTCTCGAATTCCACCTCTTTCTGCTCGAATCCTTGCCCTCTTCGTTCTCTTTCCCGAAAACCACACGTGAATCCAGGATCGCAAGGTGAGATTTCGTCTTTGACGCGATGCCCTCCTACCATCTATAAAGTTGATGTCATCGAAATCGTTTCCATGACATCATTGCGGCCGCTCGTTGCGGCTGCGCGACACATCATTGCAATCGCCAGGATGCTCGGGAAGGCGGTGAAAATCCGCCACTGCCCCGCAACTGTGAGCGCACCTGCTTCTCTACTCGTCCTTGTGACGGCGGCTAGGAGCAGGTTTTGAGCCAGGCTTTCCGCTCTCAGCGGAATTGCCTCTTCGGCCACTGAATCCGGGCCCATGCGGTTCGGCTTTTGGGAAGGCGGCTCATCGCGATTTGAGAGCGACGCACTTGCGCTCTGGAATCGATGGAAACGCGCAAGTCAGGAGACCGGTCCTTTCGGCGTAGCCCCAGCTATTGCGTTCCGAGGGGAACGAAGGAGCCTTCATGCAGATTCGCGATTTCCTGCCTCCAGTTTCCGCCCGCATTTTCCGCCGGGTTTCCGCAGCCATTCTCTTATCGCTCATTGCCGCAGTCAGCCAAGCCGCATCCATCCGCGGCGTGGTCACAGACGCTACCGGCGCCAAAGTGCCAGGCGCGAGCATCTCTCTCATCAGCAAGGGAGCCGTTGTCGCCACTGCGGTCTCTTCCTCCGATGGCAGCTTCGAACTCACCACCGGAGCAGCGGGGAGATTCTTCCTCTTGGTGTCGGCGAAGAGCTTCCGGCAGTTGCAGACGCCCGATTTCTATGCTGGCGCATTCGCTTCCGTGGAACGCAATCTGGTTCTCGAGCCGGAGTGGGTACGCGAATCGATCGTAGTCACGGCCACCGGCACGCCCACGCCCCAACCGCAAACCAGCTCGGCAACCACCGTGCTCTCGCCGCTCGATCTCGCTCAGCGCACCGATCTCGTGAGCGTGTTGCGTTTTGTGCCCGGCGCCCAGGTGGTGCAAACGGGACAGATGGGGGCGCAATCCTCGCTCTTCGTGCGCGGCGGCGACTCCGACGACGACAAAGTTCTTCTCGACGGCATTGATATTAGCGACCTGGGCAATCAGTTCGACTTCGGCCAGTTCTCTACTACAGCCATCGAGAGCACCGAGGTCTATCGCGGGCCCGATTCCACTTTATTCGGCGCCGGCGCGATGGCCAGCGTGGTGAGCTCGACCACTCCCCACGGCACTACCAGCTTCCCTTCCCTGCTCTTCGAGGGCGATGCGGGAAATCTCTCTACCTCGCGCGAGCAATTGGAGGCCGCGGGTTCGCGCAAGAAGCTTGACTATCTCGGGGCTGCCAGTTGGCTCCAGACCTCGAACGATTTGCCGAACGACGAGTATCACGTGGCGACCGCGGCAGCAAATCTAGGCTGGGCGCTCAACAGCACCACGCAGATTCGCGGCACAGCCCACTATCTTGTGGACGCCACCGGCGTGCCGAATGCGTGGGACTTCTATCGAATCGCCGACGACGAGACGCAAAAGAACCAGAACATCTTTGTCTCAGCTGGCATCGATAATCAGACCACAGAGAAATTCCATAACGAAGCGCGTTATGGCCTCATTCGCAAGCGCGAACAAAATACCCAGTGGTCGCAGCAGGGCATCATCGACGGAAACGGAGACGGGCTAGGTCAACAACTGACCATCACCGGCGCGAACGGCTACTCGGTCACAGGCAGCGCAATCCTCGATTACGCCGGCACCTATCCGCTTCCCGAGCAGTTCGTCAACAATCGCGATCAGCTCACCTATCGCGGCGACTACGCGTTCACGCCACATCTCAACGGCCTCGTCGGCTTTCAATACGAAGACGAGCGCGGCGTCGAGCGCATTCCCCTCTTCGCAATAGACGAGTCCAAAGAGCGCACGAATTACGACTATCAGCTCGCCGTGCATGGCGATTTCAAGGAGCGATTCTTTTATTCGCTCGGCGGCAGCCTGGAGCACTACTCGCTTTTCGGCGTACAGACGTTGCCGCGGGCAGGCTTCTCGGTCTATGCGCTCAGGCCTCGCAGCGGAGTCTTTAGCGGCACGCGAATTCTCTTCAATTTCGGAGATGCCGTGCGCGAACCCACCATGCCCCAGCAGATCGGCTCATTATTCCAGTTCCTCACACCTTCGCAGGCGCAGCAAGCCGAGGTCGGACCGCTGGCTGCGCCGACCGTGCGCACCTATGAAGGTGGAGTCGAGCAGTCGTTTCTCACCCAGCACGTCATCTTCCGCGCCAGTTACTTTCACAACCAGTTCGGCAAGGAAATCGAATCCGTCGGCGCCCGTCTGCTCCCGACGCTCATTCCCGGCCTTACTTCGACAGACCTCGGTTCTTACTACACCTACGATTACGGTCTTTATGTGAACACTGAAGCCTTTCGCGCACAGGGAATCGAGAGCAGCGTGGAAAGCGGAATCGGACGCAATCTCTTCCTGCGCGGTGGCTACACCTACCTCGACGCCGTCGTGCAACGCTCTTTCGACAGTGACAACGAAGCGCTGATGAACGGGACCGAGCCCACGTATAACGGGATTCCCATTGGCACGTATAATCCGCTGGTCGGCGCTCGTCCCTTCCGCCGCGCGCCGCACACTGGCTACTTCACGGCAACCTACGCGGTCAAGCGGTTTACCGGCGTCTTCACGTCAGCCTTCGCCAGCCGCAGCGACGATTCTACCTACCTCACGGACGCCAACTATGGAACGACAATGCTCTTGCCCAACCGTAACCTCGATCACGGCTATGCCAAGCTCGATATTGGAGAGAGCTTTGAGATTCTTTCCTGGCTGGACTTCTACACGCAAGCCGAGAATCTGATGAACAACCAGCACATCGCGCCCATCGGTTATCCCAGCCTTCCGTTCACCGTGCGTACCGGACTTCGACTCCGCTGGGGGCCGGGCAGCGGCCACTGAGAGACAGGTTTCAGTTGTCAGGCCGGCCGGCGCACGACTCATTCGCGCGCCGGCGAGCCCAAGCGTGTATGCCACGGCTTCCGGTCGCCGCGACTCTCATAAGGTATTTAGTTTCATTAGGTAATCCGTGGATTTGTTTAATCTTAGTGAAAGTCACTCATATTTCGCTGGTGCCTCTTGACAAATCTAGAAGCGCCGCCTATCGTTAGCAATTGGAAGGCAAGAGTGCTAGCAGCCCTGCGGCAGAAGTGCTGGGTTGCACTTCCGATCCCGAAGGCGGTTGGCACGCCGCAATCACACACACCGTTTTGTTTTCATCACAAAAAACCCGCGTGTCGGGCCACGCCTGGCCAGCGGGAAGGAGAAGCGAAGCAATGGCAACAACGTCTGTGAAGACCGCATTCACCCCGCTCCATGACCGTATCTTGGTGCGCCGGGTGGAAGAGACCGAAACCATTCGCGGGGGCATTATCATCCCCGATAGCGCCAAGGAAAAACCTCAGGAGGGAGAAGTCATCTCCGTGGGCAAAGGCAAGTCGAACGACGAAGGCAAGGTGTTTCCGCTGGACGTGAAGGCGGGAGACCGCGTGCTCTTCGGCAAGTACTCGGGCAACGAGATCAAGATCGACGGTGAAGAGTTCCTGATCATGCGCGAGGAAGAAGTTCTGGGCATTCTGAAGAAGTAGTCCTGGCCGGACGGGCGGACCGCGCTCGTGCGCGCCAGCAGAGGGTTGCTGAGGCGGGCATGAATGCGGCACACGGAAGGTGTCAGAGAATCGAAATCTGAAAACGGATTAGGAGAGTTTAGGCAATGGCAAAGCAGATTTTGCACGGTGAAGATTCCCGGCAGGCGGTTCTGCGCGGCGTGAACGCGCTGGCAGACGCAGTAAAGGCGACGCTCGGGCCCAAGGGCCGGAACGTTGTGATCGAGAAAAAGTTTGGCTCGCCCACCATCACCAAAGACGGCGTGACGGTGGCTAAGGAAATCGATTTGAAGGACCCGCTCGAGAACGTGGGCGCGCAACTGGTGCGCGAGGTGGCCTCAAAGACCAGTGACGTTGCCGGCGACGGAACCACGACGGCAACAGTTCTGGCGCAGTCGATCTTCCGCGAAGGCGTGAAGACGGTGGCTGCCGGCGCGAACCCGACGGCCCTGAAGCGCGGTATCGAAAAGGCCGTTTCTACGGTGATCGGCACTCGCGACAAGGATGGAAAGTGGACCGACGGTGGCGCACTGGGCAAGCTGTCGAAGCCTGTGAATGAGAGTGCAGTGGCCCAGGTAGGATCAATTTCCGCCAACGGTGACCTAGAGATCGGAACGATCATCGCTGAGGCGGTGAAGGTGGTGGGCAAGGACGGCGTGATCACCATCGAAGAGTCGAAGACCATGCACACCGGTCTTGAGACCGTGGACGGCATGCAGTTCGACCGCGGCTATCTGAGCCCTTACTTCGTGACCGACGCAGAGCGCCTGGAAGCGGTTCTGGACGATCCCTACATTCTGATCTACGAAAAGAAGATCAGCGCGATGAAGGACCTTCTCCCATTGTTAGAGCAGGTTGCGCGCGGCGGCAATCCGCTGCTGATCATCGCGGAGGACGTTGAAGGCGAGGCGCTGGCCACTCTGGTCGTCAACAAGCTGCGTGGCACTCTGAACGTCTGCGCGGTGAAGGCTCCGGGCTTCGGCGACCGCCGCAAGGCCATGCTGGGCGATATCGCGGTGCTGACCGGCGGCAAGGCCATCACTGAGGACCTGGGACTGAAGCTCGAAGGCGTGAAGATCGAGGACCTGGGCAAGGCCAAGCGCGTCACCATCGACAAGGACAACACCACGATCGTTGACGGCGCAGGCAAGGCCAGCGAAATCCAGGGCCGAGTGAAAGAGCTCCGCTCGCAGATCGAGAAGACCACCAGCGACTACGACAAGGAAAAGCTGCAGGAGCGCTTGGCGAAGCTCGTGGGCGGCGTGGCCATCATCAAGGTAGGCGCGGCAACCGAGACCGAGCTGAAGGAGAAGAAGGCTCGCGTGGAAGACGCGCTCCACGCGACGCGCGCGGCCGTGGAGGAAGGCATTGTTCCGGGCGGCGGCGTGGCCTTGGTTCGCTGCATCCATGCTGTTGAGCTGCTTATCAAGGAACTGGAGGGCGATGAGAAGATCGGCGCACAAATCGTTCGCCGCTCGCTCGAGGAGCCACTGCGCCAGATCGTCGCCAATGCCGGCGAGGAAGGCGCAGTTGTCATTGCCAACGTTATAAAGGGCAAGGACAAGGACAATAACCCTTACTACGGCTATAACGCAGCCACCAACAAGTACGAGGATTTGGTAGCTGCCGGTGTCATCGATCCTACGAAGGTGACGCGGACGGCGCTGCAGAACGCGGCTTCGATCGCGGCTCTGCTGCTGACCACCGAAGCTCTGGTAGTCGAAATCCCCGAGCCCAAGTCTGCAGCTCCGGCTGGCGGCCACGGCGGCATGGACGGCATGTATTAAAGGTAGGGACCAAGAAACAAGCAAGCCCTACCCGAACCCTTACAACAAGCGCAGAATTCAAAAGCCTCCAGCTTCGGCTGGGGGCTTTTTTTAATCCAAGGACTTTACATACGTACGTTACATGGGTATACTATATACTTAGGTATAAGCGGAGGGTTGAAATGGCAGCTGTTACCCATGATTTGTTCCTTGCTGATCGCATTTGGGTTGCCGTCGCGCAGCTTCATCAACAATTCCCTGCAAGAGAAGATTTCTCTAAGGACGAAATTCGCGCGGCCCTCGATGCATCCGGGCTTGCAGATGGAACTGAGCGAGGGTCTGTGAATGCACACTTGAAGGAGCACATGGTAGCGAATGTTCCCCCTTCGTCGAGCAAGTACCGGATGCTGTACGAAACTACTCCCGGTGGAAATCTTCGCCTTTTCCGTCCAGGAGACTTCACGTATGCGACTAGGTATCAAAAGCGCAAACCCTCAAAGACTTTACCCCGGCGAGAGGAGATTCCAGAGCAGTATTGGCCGCTGCTTGATTGGTATGAAGAATGGAGCAAGGAATCCCATGCTCCCGACGCACCCCTCAATTGGGAGGACGACCCCCTTATTCGGTTGATCGGATCAGGAAAGCATATCTGGGCGGACGAACATGCCGACGAGTATGTCGAGAACTTGCGGAAGGAAGACATTTGAGCAAGGTATTCTTCGACACCAATCTTTTCATCTACATGTTCGAGGGGATCGAGCCGAACCGCAGCCGGGCGCTCGCGATCCGCAAACGCATGATCGATCGCGGCGACCGCATTGTGACCTCGGCAATGACGTTAGGCGAGGTTCTGGTCAGGCCGACGAAATTTGGCGAGACCTCTCTGATCGAGCAATATGACCGCGCCATCCGCGCCACCGCGCAAATTGTCAGCTTCGACACGGCGATCGCCTGGCGCTATGCTTCGTTACGGGCGACTCACAAGCTGCGCAACGCAGACGCGATTCAACTTGCGTGTGCGGCACATTTCGGAGTGGACCTGTTCATCACCAACGACGCCGCTCTCCATAAGCTCAACGTTCCCGGCATCGGGTTCATTGCACCGCTTGAGAAAGTTCCGTTGTAGATCGCCGGGCCGGGCATCAGATCATCGTTAGAGTATTTCCGTAAGACCTCCAGCTTCGGCTGGGGGCCTTTTTCTTGGGTTTTGATTCCCTTTTGCGCTGGCGATGGTAAGCTTGAGCGGTTCCAAAATTCCCCCTGGAGGAACACAATGAATATCTTTGGTTGGAAGAAAGCTGGAATCGCGGCTGCCTGTTTGATGCTGGCCGCATTTGTCTCTGCGCAGGAGCCGTCCCAAGGGCCCGGTGCCAATTTCCAGTTGCAAAGTTCGACCTTCTCCGACGACGGCACTCCGCCGCTCTCGATGATTCTGAATAACCCGGTGAACGGCGTGAACACATGCACCGCGAGTGGAGCTGCGGGTGGCGACGAATCTCCGGAACTGAACTGGAGCGGCGCGCCAGTTG
The DNA here is from genome assembly GCA_049592335.1 of Occallatibacter sp. Classification (GTDB taxonomy): domain Bacteria; phylum Acidobacteriota; class Terriglobia; order Terriglobales; family Acidobacteriaceae; genus Telmatobacter. The sequence continues at coordinate 3,475 of JBAWFY010000733.1, read as the reverse complement.
GCACGCGCTCATTCGTCGTGGTTCTTTACGACACCACGGCGTCGTTTACGCATTGGGGCATGTACAACATCGCGCCCTATGTGTACCAGCTTCCCGAGAACGCCGGGATGGCGAACAGCTCCTATGGTCCAGAGATTCTGAACGACTTTGGTCTGGGCGAAGAGTACGATGGCCCCTGCCCGCCGGCCGGTTTCGCTCCGGAGGTTCATCACTATGTCTTCACCGTGTATGCGTTGAGCACGACACTCAACCTGCCGGGTTCCGTTAACTTCCCGCCGAACGCCGAGACACTCGATCACGCGCTGATCAAGGCAGGGAAAGATGGTCAGATTCTCGCCGCAGCCAGTGACACGGCGCTCTACTCTTCGACGCCGGGAACGCCGCACACCGATTGAGCTCCGCGGCATGCCGTCTGAACCGCTCGTATGAATCCAGCCATCGTCTGAATCCAGCCGGCGGCAACGGACAATCCTGCGTCGGACCTTGCGTAGAAGCGCACAAAAACAACAAGCCCCCAGCCTCGGCTGGGAGCTTGTTGAAGCTTACCTTACCCTACCTTTGCCCGCTGCGCTTTGGCGCGAGATTCTGCGCCGAGCACCAGGCCTCCTCGGAGGCCAGCGGGGCTGCATTGCCGCTGAACTACATCACCGGGCTTGGCACCAATCGTGGCGCGAGCAAGGTTTCAGTTCTCGGCTCAGGAGCTGGCTGCGGCCGTTGCGATTGCAACCAGCCGGCAGATAGCCAAGCTCGCGGAATGACGAACTCCGACCAACCGCAGTCAGTACAGACCCGAATATCGGGGGAGGGCGTCATGGGGGGGTGACTTAGCGTGCGCGGACTATTCCGAAAAAGCCGAACTTCGGCCGGAATAATCGAAACCGCTGCAGATTGACATTTGGGACAGATCATGGGAAACCTCAGAAGATCCGAACCACGGCAACCTCTAAAAACAGCATTGAATGAATGATTCAATGTATCGAGAATCACGCCAGCTTTTCAACAAGAAGTAATAAATTTCAACTGACTTAAGTAATTAGATTTAACAGTACCACAATTATTTGTGATGTCAACAACATTGTTTGGCAGCTATCGTCACTCCTCCGCTGCCTTTCATGGCGGTGCTCCCTGCTTCGCCTCACGTATTGCGGCGCGATAGAATACCGGCATGCTCCACCGTCAACGTTTTCCCGTTCTCTTGCTCGTGGCCGGCATCGGCCTTTCTATCAGTTCGCCCGCCCTGCGCTCCCAGGACGACAGCTATCGCGGCCGCAAATACAAGGCTCCGCCGGCTGCCGCGCACATTGAAGTCACGGTGCTCAAGGATTACAACGGCAAACCCATCGAAAATGCGCACGTCATCTTCCATCCCACGCAGGGTGACAAGGATACAGGGGCGCTCGAAGTGAAGACGAACGACGAAGGGAAAGCCGTCATCGATGTGATTCCCATCGGCGACACGGTCACCCTGCAAGTGATCGTCAATGGCTACCAGACCTACGGCCAGAGTTACAAAGTCGACAAGCCCGAGATGGCCATGGAAGTGCGCCTCAAGCGGCCAGGCTCCCAGTACTCGATCTACAAGAGCAACGACGGCAATTCCGGTAGCAGTTCCGGCAGCTCATCGAGTGGCTCGTCCAACGCGACGCCGCCTGCGCCAGGCAATAAATCCTCCGGCAATCAGCCAAACAGCCAATCGCAGCCGCCACCGAAGTAAACATTCGATTACCGTATAGCCAGCTCGCTGAAGAGACGCTGCGCCAACCGCAAACCTGGGTCGCGGCGATGCGGTGCTGGCTAGTTCACCAACCGACTCGCAGCCTGGGACTCGCTAAACTAATCTCGTGCCCAACTCCAAACCCCTCGCGGGCAAAACCGCAGTTGTTACCGGAGGCGCGCGACGCATCGGCCGCGCCATCGCTCTTGCTCTGGCAGAAGCCGGAGCCGATGTAGCCATCACCTACCGCTCCTCGCGCGCCGAAGCCGCGTTGACGGCGGAAGAGATCGCCGCCCACGGTGGCCGAACCGTCGTGATCGAGTGCGACGTCCGCTCCGAAGCGTCGGTCCGCGCCGCCGTGGCCAAGATTGTGGCCGAATTCGGCCGCCTCGACCTCCTGGTCAACAACGCAGCTGTCTTCGCTTCGGCCGCGCTCGAGAGCCTGACTCTCGAACAGTGGGACGCAGTCTTTGAAACCAATGCCCGCGGACCGTTTCTGGTGGCGCGTGAGACCCTGCCGCACCTGCGCCTTACGCAGGGCCGCATCGTCAATATTGGGTCACTCGGGGGATTGCATCCCTGGGCCGGCCACGCCCATTACTGCGCCTCGAAGGCCGCCCTGCACATGCTTACACAGACCATGGCAAGAGCCTTCGCGCCCGAGGTCAGCGTGAATTGCGTCGCTCCCGGCTGGATCGAGATACCCCATATCGAGATCCCCAATTCAGCGGAATCGAACGATGGAGCTGCGCAGGTGCCGGTTTCTTCCACCTCCGCGGTGACTGAAGCCGAACGCAGGGCGGAGTTGCAAGCCGCGCGCTTCGCCGCCAAAACGCCCATGGGCCGCAACGGCTCAGCCGCCGACGTTGCACAGGCCGTGCTGTTCTTCGCCACCGGCCCGCATTTCATCACCGGCCAAACGCTGGCTGTCGATGGCGGGTTAGGCCTTTGATAACGGGGCGCCTCTAGCGCCACTTATTTCCCCAGCAGCCTGCTCCAGAACCCTCGCGCACGCGTCTCGCCGGCAGCCGTTCCCTCAGACGCTTCCTTCGGCGCGCGGCCGCGCAACCACCCTTTCATCTCGGGCGTGCGCGAGAAGCGCAGCGGCTCGTTCTCCCACAGCCCTTTTGGCTCCGGCTGCTCCGGCCACTCCGCGCCTTCCACAGCGGCTTGAGGATTTGCCACGCACAGCCGCTGCGCCGTCTCCGCTCCGGCGCGTTTGGCCACGTAGTTGTACGCGTCGAGCAAGTGCGGCGGGCGCTTGGTGGGATGGTGCGCATCGGTGGCGAGAAAATGAATCCAGTTCCGCTCCAGCAGCTCGTTGGCGAGCAGCTCTTCCACTTTGCCGAATCGCCCATAGAGCGCTCCCGCAGTCACCTGGATCAGGCACCCCGCGCGCATCCACTCGCCAATCATTTCCGGCTGGCGCAGCACTGCCGGGTACCGCTCCGGATGCGTGACGATCAACTTATAGCCGGCAGACTGCAGACGGAAAAGCGCCTCGGCCATGCTCGAAGGAATCACGAAACTCGGAAACTCGATGAGCAGATATCCCTTGCCGTCGATCGAGTAGCGCAGCGGATGTGCGCAGGCTTCCAGAATATTGTCGGCCGTCAGGTGAAAATCGCAAGCCAGACTGAGTTCCACCACGCCATCGAGCCGCTCCCGCAACTCCCTGAAGCGCTCCTCAATCAGCGGCGTGTTGTACGGGAACCTGTCGCTCGCGTGAGGAGTGCAGACGATCCGGGTCACTCCCTCGCT
>JBAWFY010000732.1:0-8701 GCA_049592335.1 Occallatibacter sp. | reverse complement strand
GGCTCGGGCATTCTGGTTCCCGCCGCGCAAATCGATAAGGCCCGTCTGGCCGTCGCCGCGAAAGGCGGCATCAAGAGCGGCCGGCTGGGATTTGAGCTCTTCGACAAACCCAATTGGGTAGGATCGGAGTTCGACGAGCAGGTGAATTATCAGCGCGCTCTCGAGGGCGAGCTCGAACATACCATTGGCGCGCTTTCCGATGTGGCCTCCGCGCGCGTGCATCTGGTGATGCCGCATGACTCGCTCTTTCGCGATCAGGAGCGGCCGGCCAAAGCCTCCGTCGTTCTCCGGCTGCGCCACCGCACGCTGGCCGAGGGCGAGCCGGATTCGATTCGCAATCTGGTCGCCTCGGCCGTGGACGGACTGATGCCTGACCACGTGGTGCTGGTCGATGCGGCGGGCAATCTGCCGCTGGGGCCGAAAACTCCCGAGGCCATCGAGTTGAGCGCCGAGCAGGCCCTCGAAGACAAACTGACCTCGACTCTCGAGCCGGTGACGGGCGCGGGCAATGTGCGCGCCTCGGTCACACTCGATTACGACGCCGAAGCCGCCGAAGAGACGGAGGAGAATTACGACCCCACAAAATCCGTCACGCTATCGCTCGAGCGGACCGAACAAACGACCGGCGCGCAGCCGGTCGCAGCCGGAGTTCCCGGCGCCGCCAGCAATGCCCCCAATACCCAGGCTGTTCCCGTCTATCCCCAGCACGAGACCTCGGCTCCGCAGTCGGCCAAAACCGAGTCCGGGACCTACGGCGTCTCGAAGTCGGTACGGCATGTTGTGGACAATCCAGGCCGCATCCGCCGCTTGACCGCGGCCATCGTTGTCAACGACCGGCTGATGCAGCCGGCGACCAAGACCCGTGCGGCTGTATGGCAGCCGCGCTCCGCCGACGAGTTGCGCAATTTGACGGCGCTGGCACAGGCTGCGGTGGGGTTCGATACCGCGCGCGGCGACGTGGTCACGGTAGAGGATCTGGCCTTCGACGGTAATCGCGCCGAGGCTCCTGCGACGCTTGCCGAGCAGAGTCTGCGCGCGGCAGAGAGCTCGCCGAACCTGATCAAGTACTCCGCATTGCTGCTCGGCCTGCTGGCGGTGATTGCCTTCGGTCTTCGACCCGCGATCCGCCGCGCCGGCACGGCACTGGCTTCGAGCCCAAGGGCTGCGCACCGCGAGTTGCCCGCGGCGGCTCCCGCGCAGGCCCCGCTCGGCCCGCCCGAGCCGACCGAGGCCGATCCGGAACGTTTGCGGTCGCAGGAGATCTTTGAGCAGGTGACCACGCATCTGAAGCGCGAGCCCACGCAGAGCTCGCGCCTCTTGCAGAGTTGGATTCACTCCGATTGACGGCGTGCGAATCGCTGCCGGAACGTGACCGGTTGCGGCTCAGTAAAGTGCAGAGGAACGGCGGCCGAATTCAGGAGAAGGGAACTGGCCTTGGCAGAGCAGGCAATTGAAAACGGAGCGCGGCGCCGGTCGTCTGCAAACCTCTCCGGAGTGCGCAAGGCGGCGATTCTGATGGTGGCCGTGGGCGAAGAGCTCGCCAAAGAGGTTCTGCGCGCGCTGCCTGAGCAGGATGTACAGCGCATCACCGAGGAACTGGCCGAGCTTCGCGGCGTGACACCGGAGCTCTCTTCAGAGGTGCTCGAAGAGTTCTGGCAGCTGCTCGACACGCATCACTTCATCGTGCACGGCGGCCTGGATTATGCCCGGCGGCTGCTCACCGATACCTTTGGCAAAGATCGCGCCGAGGATCTGATGACCCTGATGCGCCGTTCGCAAGAGGCGGCGCAAGGCAACTTGGCCAAGCTGCAGCGCACCGATCCGCAACAGCTCGGTAAACTGCTGGATTCCGAGCATCCGCAGACCATTGCTCTGGTGCTGGCCCACCTTGACCCGCGCCGCGCCTCCACGGTGCTCGACAGCCTGAGCGAGGACCACAAAGTCGTCGCCGTGCAGCGCCTGGCGGAGATGCGGCAATTCTCTCCGGAGATGGCGCAAAAAGTCGCGCTGATCCTGCACCGCCGCCTCGAGAGCGTTGGCGACGCGCAACGCCGCGCCTACTCCGGTTTCAAGGCTGTCGCCGATCTGCTGAACCGGCTCAACGCCGAGGAAGCGAAGAAGATTCTCGAAACCATCGAGGAGAATCAGCCCGAACTGGCCCTCAGCATCCGCAACCTGATGTTCACCTTCGAAGACCTGATCGTCGTGCCGGCGGCCTCGATTCGCGAGATTGTCTCCGGCGTCGACAAGCGGCAACTGGCCTTGGCTCTGCGCGGGGCCAACGAAGAGTTGAGGGCGCAGATCTTCAAGGCTATGAGTTCGCGCGCGGTCGAGATGCTCAAGGAAGATATGGAGGTTCTGGGTCCGGTGCGCTCGCGCGAAGTTGCGCAGGCTCAGCAGGAGATTCTCAACCTGGCGCGCCGGCTCGAAGCGGAAGGCAAGGTGATTCTGAAGCTCGAAACAGGCGACGAGATGATGGCGTAGAGACACTGCCGGCCGGTTGAAGAAACGATTTTCAGCCGCATCGATCGAACTGAGGGCCCCTTCTTGGGCGCGCAATGGCAACCGAAATCAATAGCGTCGAAAACAAAGCGGTGAGAAATTTTGAATATGCGGCCTGCCCGAATGCGGCTTCCGAGCCGGTTCGGGATGGCTGGGACGAGGCCACGGACGATCTCGAGGAAGACGATGTAACAGGATCGTCGCGGCCTGCCAACGGTGCGCGTTTCGACGAACAGCTTGTCGAGGAGACACGCCGCGCGTTTGAAGCCGGCCGGGAGCGCGGCCGCGAAGAGGGCCGTCACGCCGAACGAGAGGCGCTGGCTCCCGCGGCAGCGGCTGAGGGCGAGCAGCGGCGCAGGCAAGCCGCCGACCTGATCGAACAGTTCACTCGCGATCGCGATCGCTATCTTCACACCGTCGAGCAGGAAGTCGTGCGTCTGGCCCTGGCGGTAGCCGCCCGCATCCTGCGCCGCGAAGCACAGATGGATCCACTCTTGCTCACCGGTGCGGTGCGCGTGGCTCTGGGGCAGCTGGCGGCCACTTCGGAGATCCGCATCCGCGTCCCGGCAAAGGAATCCGATCTCTGGATCGAAACCATCGCGCACCTGCCCAATCTGGCCACCAAGCCTCTGATCGTCCCCGAAGAAGATATGCGCCTCGGCGATTGCCTGATCGAGAGCAAGGTGGGAACGGTCGATCTGGGCATTCGCGCGCAGTTGGGCGAGATCGAGCGCGGATTCTTCGATCGCGCCGGCCCGGCGCATGTGTCCGCGCCGGCGCCGACCGCTGGCATGATGGAAATGCCATCGCTTGTCGAGGCCCGCTGATGACGCCCTTGCTCGAGCATTATTTTTCCCGTCTCGAATCCCGGCAGCCGTGGCGCTGGCGCGGACAGGTTCTGGAATCGCTGGGCCAGACCATCGAATCGGCAGGGCCCCCGGTATCGGTAGGCGAGTGCTGCGAAATCGAAGACCACGAAGGGCACCCGCACGAGGCCGAAGTTATCGGCTTTCGCGGTTCGAACGTATTGTCGATGCCGATCGAGACGACGGAGGGAGTTCGCTTCGGCGACCCTGTCTGGGCGCTGGGCGCAAGCCCGGAGATCGAAGTGGGTCCGGCGCTGATGGGCCGGGTCCTCGACGCACGGGGCGCAGCCATCGACGGGGGACCGGCTCCGGCGGTTGTGGCCAGGATGCCTCTCGACGGCAAGGTGCGGCAGCCGCTCGACCGCGTACCCATCAGCGAGCCGCTGGGAACCGGCATCCGCGCCATCGATGGCCTGCTCACCGTGGGCCGCGGGCAGCGCGTCGGCATCTTCGGGGGCTCGGGTGTGGGCAAGAGCACGCTCATCGGCATGATGACGCGCAATACCGAGGCCGAAGTGACGATTGTCGGCATGGTCGGCGAGCGCGGCCGCGAGGTGGGCGAATTTCTGTGCGACTCTCTGGGCAAGGAGGGGTTGGCGCGCTCCGTCGTCGTCGTCTCCACCTCCGACCAGTCTCCGCTGCTGCGCATGCGCGCGGCGCTCGCCTCGGTCACGCTTGCCGAGTTCTTCGCCGCTCGAGGGAAGCATGTGCTGCTGGTGCTGGATTCTCTAACACGCTTTGCCATGGCCGCGCGTGAGATCGGACTAGCCGCCGGTGAGCCGCCCACAGCCAAGGGATACACGCCCTCGGTCTTCAGCCGCCTCGCGCGTCTCATCGAGCGTGCCGGCTGCTTCCGCACCGGCTCCATTACCGCTTTTTACACCGTGCTGATGGAGGGGGACGATCAGCAGGACCCGCTGGTGGACGCAGTGCGGTCGCTCCTCGACGGGCACATTGTCCTTTCCCGCGCGATGGCCGCCGAGGGCTGGTACCCGCCCATTCAAATTCTCGATTCGATCAGCCGGTTGATGCCGGCCGTCGCCCACGGGCCGCACCGCGAACATGCGGCGCTCGTGCGCAAGCTGCTTGCCATCTATGCCCGCTCCGAGGACTTAGTGCGCATCGGCGCCTACAAGTCCGGCGCCGACCCCGATCTGGATCGCGCCCTGCGTGCTCGCGACGCGATCCGCAGCTTTCTCATGCAGGGATCTGGCGAGCGTGTTCACTTTACAGACTGTCTGAGCCGGCTCGCCGCCCTGGCCGTGGAGGTCTGATCCATGCCAGTCTCCCGCGCCATGCGACGCCTGCTCGACGTGCTCGAGATTCAGGAAGAGGAGTATCGCACGGCCATGGTATCGGCGCGCATAGAGCTTGAGCGGTTCAAAGAGGCGCTGGCGCACAGCAGGGAACGCGAGCGCGCAGGACGGCGCCTTGTCGCATTGAGCGCCACCACAGGCGAAGTCGCCGATCGCATCGCGGGCGTCGAAGAGTCGCGCACAGCCAGACGCATCGCGCAAGCTCTCGCTCCGCGCCTTGCGGAGGCAGAAGCAGCCGTGAGCGCGCGCCGCGAGGAGTTCCTTGGCAAGCGCATCGAACGCCGCCAGACCGAGACGCTGATCGATGAGGCCGAGGCCCAGGACAAAATCGAGGCAAGTCGTCGCACGCAGCGCGATCTCGATGAGTGGTTTATGGGACGATATCGCACATAATGAGAAGATGCAGGCAAGGGAAAATCAACCAACACTCATCGAAAGTCCGCCCGCCTCTCGACGCGACCCGAGAAAACTAGAGAAAAGATGTGCAGCTATTCAGGAGCCGCTCCCGAATCAGGAAAACGCGTCCCGTCCCTGACATTCTTCTAACCCCCTCCGACATTTGTTTGGCACAGCGTCTGCAATTGTCTCCTGCATGACTGCACCCCTCGGCAACCTTGGCGCGGAGATCGAAACCGGTGGCAAGAGCGGACTGGGACAGAGTGATCCCCGGCTTGCCGGCAAACTCGGAGCGGATTGGTTCGCACCATCGAGCCGCAATCAGGCAACGGGTTTCGCAACCGCAGCGCCGAGCTTTCGCTCCAGTTGGCAAGCGGTGTTCGATGCGTGGCACGGGGTTTCACGTGGAACCAATAGCATCAACAACTTACAGGAAGAAATCGGCACAAATGCGGAAACAAACGGGACGGAATCCGCTCAAACCCCGAACAAACTCCAAACAGCATTTCTCCCGCCGTTTTCCGCGGGCAGCCAGAGCATGCACTCTCCAGCGCCGCCGAATGCATCCGCCGCAGCTCAAGTCGCGACGAGCCGCCCGCAGCTAAGTTCCGGACAGGATGCAATCGATCTTTCACATGAGAGCACCGCTCCCGACCGAACTGGTTTCCCCGATGCCAATCATCCTCGTCGCATGGATTCTCGAAGCGCACAGCAGAACACCGCCGCACAGCCGGCAAAGGCGAATTCGCAAGCGCTCACCACTCCAACCAACGAGACTGTTTGGCTTCCCATACCCCAGGTCTCTGTTCCTGCGGTAGCAGCTTCTATTGCTCAAACGCAGATTGCGATGGGGGCCGTTGCCTCATCCGAAACCGGCGAGAGGCCGCCGTTTTCCGAGTCGAACTCCGCACTCCCGGGGTTGAAATCGGCGCAAATCCTAAAAGCTATCGAGTTCGCACACCAGGGAACAGGCGAAGCCCACACCAGTCGTGCAAGCTCCGAAGCACCAAACCTTCCTGCAGATTCGGTTTCTCTCGCGGGCAGCGCGACCGGAGGCCATGGCGCATCGTCGAGTTCCTTCGATGATCTTTCAGAGCCAGCCGCAGTCCACGCTGGACTCAACCGACAATCGCCGGCTGCAGACGCGCAGAGCGAATCGAAGACGGTAGCCGACGGGAATCCCACCGGACATTCCGGGTCACTTGCAGGAACAGGCAACTTCACAAATTCCGAAATTTCTACAAGCGGCACGGCATCGGCGGTCTCACGCGCAAGGTCATCCGGCACAGAGAAGGCCACAGAAGACGCAACCCAAACCATTTCGCCAGGACACTTGGCAGAGGGTGTGCAAGGGCACAGTACAGCGCGAGAAGCCGCCGCAACCGTTGCACCCGCCGTTCAAACGCAACCTGCAACGCCCGATGTGACAAATGCTGTGCTCCGCGCTCCGGCAGTACCGAACGCTAGACAGCCTTTAGCAGGAGCCGCACCAATCACGAGCGCATCATCGCCAGCCTCCGCGCAAGACACGTTCACTGCGCTCGATCGGGAAACCTCACTGGGCGCTCCCACATGGACCCATGCGGCAGGCCAGCACGCCGAAGCCGGTTTTCGCGATCCCGATCTTGGATGGGTAGGCGTTCGGGCCGATCTTGACTCGGGCGGTATTCATGCCACCCTGGTGCCCAGCTCCGCCGATGCGGCTCAGACGCTCAGCGGCCATCTTACCGGGCTCAGTTCTCACCTCGCGGACGAGCATGCTCCCGTAGCCTCGCTGGCGCTGGCAGCGCCGGGCGAGAGCGGCGCTGACAGCGGCGTGGGCCAGCGCATGCAGCAGGGAACTGACGGCAACGCTCAAGGCAATCGGCCGGATGAAACCTCGGCAACTCCTCAGAAGAACGCTACGGTCGAGAACTGCATGTCCACTCTTGCATCAACCCCGGAGCACGGCTTTTCTTCAGAGACACGCGCATACCCAGGAGATGTGCGCGGCACGCATATCTCGGTGATCGCCTGAACACAAATTCGCAATTCGGAAGGAAGGAATCGCAATGGCAGCTTTGGCAGGACTTTTGAATCATCAAACGACAGCAGGACAGATGCTGTCAGGTAATGCGGCTTCGCCCACGGCAACAAGCCCCACATCGGGGACGAGCGGCACGAGCAGTTCCAGCGACTCGAGCGACAGCTCAGCCACCATATCGGCCAACGACTTCCTTACGCTGCTTGTGACGGAGATGCAGAACCAGGATCCGACCGCCGATACCGATCCCAACGAGTACATCAACCAACTTGTCAATGTGAACAGCCTGGAGCAACTGATCGACATCAACCAGACGCTGAGCACGAGTCTAACGACCCCATCGAGCAGCTCCGACAGCGGCACATCTCCGCAAGCCACTACCGATGCGTCGAGCGCGGGCAACTCCGCGGCGCCGGCAGCAGCACTATCGCCGCACCCAGCGTCGTTGGCCGCCGCGGCGTCAACAGCCTCCACATCGCAGGCGACTTCTCTCTCCGGCAACCTGAGCGCTTCTCCGGCGAATCCCGCGGCCGTACGCGTGGGCCATGCGCTCACCCAGCGCATGCGCGCTGCTGCACCCGGGGGCATTCCACTTCAATAACACTCTTCACCCGCCTGGCGCGTGGCCTGGCGCATACCCATCGCACTTCATGAGGAGATGAACCATGGCAAGTTTTTCGATTCCACTGACCGGGCTTACGGCCGATTCCACGGCTTTGAACACCATTGCAAACGACCTTTCCAACATGAATACTACGGGCTTCAAAGCGCAGAGCACCGCGTTCAGCGACCTTCTTTACCAGCAGATCGGAACCTCCGGCTCGGGAGACGAGATTCAGGTGGGTTCCGGGGTGAACGTAGCGGCAAACACCACCGACTTCACCACAGGATCGATCTCTTCGACGGATGTTTCGTCGAATGTGGCGATCGACGGTTCGGGATTCTACGTCCTCGACAACGGGGGAAGTCAGTTGTACACGCGCAATGGAGATTTTCAACTCAGCGCCAACGGAACTCTGGAGACGACGAACGGTTTGGCCGTGATGGGATACCCGGCCGTGAACGGCGTGGTGAACACGGGCGCTCCGTTGACGGATATCGTGATTCCCACCGGACAGGCGATGGCGCCTGCCGCAACCACGTCTTTGAGCATGATCCAGAATCTGGATTCGAACGACGCCGTGAACGCGAGCACCACGGGCACGGTACAAATCTACGACTCGCTGGGCAACAGTTACGAGGCCACGGTGACCTACACCAAGACGGGCACCAACCAATGGTCCTACAGCATCTCGGTGCCGGAGACATTAAATGGATCTTCGACCGTGGCAGGCGGCGTGACCACGACGGCCTATACATTTGGAGCCAACGGCGGCGTGCTGGCTACGGTCGATCCCAGTACGAACCTGACGATTACGGGACCGACTGCCGGCGGCGGCACCGCGACTATTGCTGCTCCGGTCGTGGCGGCCGGCGAAGCAGTGGGCACCGCGGGACCTCCGGCCACCGGCTACGTAGCCGCGCTGCAGAACGCGGTTACAGCGGCGGGTATCGTCGGCGTCAACGTTGCGGCGACTGCAGGCGGCCAGTTGACGATC
>JBAWFY010000731.1:0-1932 GCA_049592335.1 Occallatibacter sp. | reverse complement strand
GCCCCAAGCAGGTCGCGATCAGAGCTCTCCGCCCGGGCCGTCGCACTCGTCGCGGCCTGCGCGTCAGGGCCATTCGCGTTCATTCAAACCTCGCAAACCGGTCGGCCAGGCTCCCAAGCTGCGGCTTGATTGCCGCCATTCCGCGGTATAGCCTCGATTTCACCGTCGAGAGCGGCGCCCGCGTCACCTTGGCGATCTCTTCGAGCGACATCTCCTCGTGGAACCGAAGCACCAGTACCTCGCGGTGCAACGTATCCAGCGCGAGCAGCGCCGCCGCAATCTTTTCCCGGTCCTCCAGGATCGCCGCGTGATCGAACGGCGTGGGATCGTCGGCCGCCACTTCAAACGTCATCGCCCGGTCGTCCTCATTCGCACCCTCGATCAGCTCATCCAGGCTGCTCATCGTCCGCTTGCGCCGCTGGTCGATCACCAGGTTCCGCGCAATCGTAAATAGCCAGGTCTCGAACCGTGCCTTCCCGTTGAACTGGTCGCCCCGCACCAGCACCCGCATCCAAACCTCCTGAAACAGGTCTTCGGCGGTCTCGCGGTTGCCGGTCAAAAACAGCAGGTAACGCAGCAGACGGTGCTGGTAGCGCACAATCAGCTCGTCCACGAGCCCGGCCTTCCGCCGCTTCAGCCCTTCGGCAACCGCCAGACTCTCCCGCCGCGCCTGCTCATCGGCAGCAATTGAAGCCTTCGCAAAATACGGCCGTATCCCAACGCTAGTCATCTTGCCGAATTAGACGACAAAACCCGCCCAAAGGACGAGTGATGCAGCTTCCAGTCTTCAGCCTTGAGCTTTTCAGCTTTTAACTACCAGCTACTGGCTACTCCCTATTGGCCATTGCCTATTGGCTACTGGCTACTCCCTATTCCTTGTTTTCTCGCTCCCTGCCTTTCCATCGCCGCCTCAATCGCCTTTATCGCCCGCCGCTCCCTCCCCTCCACCGTTTCGTAATAAAAAATCCCCAGCAGATGATTCCGTCTCTGCACCGGCGTCATCGCAAACCACGCCTCCCGCGCCCGCGGCTGCCGCTCAAAAATCACCTTCAGCACCGGCGGAGGCTCCTCCATACCCTCCATTGCCTGCATCAGCCGCTCCGCCAGCCGCGCCGCGCGCTTCTCGCGGCTCTCCGCGCTCTTGGGCTCGCTCACCCACATGCCGGCCTCCCGCCGATTCGAGTCGCTCAGCCCGTCGAACCACTTCCGCAACCCGCGGTCGCTATTCAACTCCCGTTTCAACTCCGTCGGCAGCAGAATCTCGCGTTCCTCAAGATCGGGCTCCAGCCATATCCGCGCCTTCCCGCCCTTGCGCACGCCCGCCGCAGCCTGCATTTTCTTATTTACCAGCAGCACGTGTCCCCCGCCCTTGGGATCGGGAAACAGCGTCGTCCGAAACGCGAATCCCTCAATCTCGCCCCTCACCCGCCGACCCTTGCGCACCGGCCACGTCTTCACCACGTCGAACGGCACCCTCACCACCGTCCACTTCAGCGCCGTCCCATCCGGCTCCAGCACCGCCGTAAACGACTTCCTCACCCCACCACTTTTCTTCCCAGCCATCGCCCGCCACCCTCCCGAAGTAGTCTCTCAGTCACGCAGTCCCGAAGTCCCGCCGCCCTCCAATCCCGAAGTCCCAAAGTCCTTAGTCCCTCAATTCCGGCGGCCCAAATCCGCCGCGTCCGCCGCTCCCGCCAAAATTCTAACTTGCCCGCCATTTGCGCCGCGCGGTAAACTCAGAAACCGCACAACAAAAATGGCCATCCTCAAAACCCTCGTGTTGCTCGCCGTCCTCGCCGGGGCAGGTTTCCTTGCATACCGCTATCTGCGCGGCAACCCGCACTCGCTCGAACAGTTCCAAGCCATTGCCAAGCTAACCCCCAAAGATCTCGAGGCCCGCTGCGGCGATCCCGAGCGAGACCTCGTCGGAGT
>JBAWFY010000730.1:0-2185 GCA_049592335.1 Occallatibacter sp. | reverse complement strand
GGTCCTTGTGTGGGAAGTCCAGAATCACCTGGTCGTTGGTGTAGCTATGAATGGTGGTCATGATGCCGGAGACGAGGCCCGTGGTTTCCAGAATCACCTTGACGACCGGCGCCAGGCAGTTGGTGGTGCAACTGGCGTTCGAAATGATGTTGTGCTTGGCCGGATCGTACTTGTCCTCGTTCACGCCGAGCACGAGGGTGACGTCTTCGTTGGTGGCCGGCGCGGAGATGATGACCTTCTTCACGGTCGTGCCCAAGTGCGCCTTGGCTTTGGTCGCGTCGGTGAAGTGGCCCGTCGATTCGACCACAATCTGCGCGCCGACGTCGGCCCAGGGCAGCTTGGCCGGATCGCGCTCGGCCCAAACCTTAATCTTTTTGCCGTCGACCGAGATGAAGTCTTCGCCCGCGGCGATCTCATTGGGCAGGTTGCCCAGGATCGAGTCGTACTTGAGCAGGTGCGCCAGTGTTGCCGGGCTGGTCAAGTCGTTGACGGCGACAAAATCCAGTTCCTTGTTGCCGAGCGCGGCCCGCAAAACATTGCGTCCAATGCGGCCAAAGCCATTAATTCCAACCTTCACTGCCATGTGTCGTTTCTCCTTCGTGATGAGTGAGCCGTTTGGTTTTTAAAAATGCCGGTTGTTCCGGCTGGACCGGATCGTGCGGCCTCAGAGAATGAAATCATCCGAACCTTTGATCGTAACATTGCGGGCTGCGGCTCCAAAGCGCGAGCCGCTTGTGTGCGCACACGATTCGCCACCGTTAGGATGAGTTCCGGGCGAGGCCATTGTATGTGACGGTGTGCACACGATTTGCAGGGCCCGCGCCCGGTATGGTATTCGGGTGGTAGAAACAGGTTTTCGGCAAGGGTTGAACGCAACATGAGAAGACGCTCCAGACGCGGTCCTAATATTTCAGAATCGACAGGTAAAACCGGTGCGGAAGTGCCAGCGAATCAGCCGGCTCCGCTTGTTCCCATCTATCCCGACACGGCTCCGGCGCCAAGCGCGCGCCCGCAACAGGGGCCGAACCGGCAATCCTCTTCGGCAGCGCGGGCGCAATGGCCTGCGAAGCAGCAGGAGTGGAATGAGCCGGCCGGTTCGGGGCGCCTCGAGGTGGAAACCCAGCCCGAGATGCCGCCCATCGCCACACCCAAGCCCAATGCCCAGGGGCAAACGCCGAAGGGCTATGTAGTGCTGGCCATCGGCATGCCCGGTTCTGGCAAGACCACATGGTTTGGGCGCCGCGGCATCACTCCGCTATCGAGCGATCTGCTGCGTGGCATACTCTTTGACGATGTTGAAGAGCAGCGCTACCAGGGACTGGTCTTCTCCACGCTGCGTTCGCTTTTGCGCGCGCGGCTCATTGCGCGCATGCCCATGAATTATGTGGACGCGACCAATCTCTCTACCCACGAGCGCCGCCAGTGGATCAAGATGGCCAAGAGCTTTGGCTACGAGGTGCAGGCGGTGTTCTTTGATGTGCCACTTGAAGTTTGTCTCGAGCGCAACCGCCAGCGCGACCGCTCCGTGAGCGAAGACGTGATGCGCAAGATGGCCGAAAAACTCAAGCCCCCGGTCTTCGAAGAAGGCTTCGAGAAGATCACCGTGGTGAGGGTAAAGAGCGCAGGATAGAAAATGAAAGCGGCTCACCACGTACTTTTCGTGCTGGTTCTTGTTGCGTCGCTTTCAGCACCCAAATTGTTACTCTGTCAGAATTTGACCAGTGCCGAACTGTCATGCCATAGGTTCGTTCAGGATTTCTACGACTGGTATGTACCAATTGGGATCGCCGATAAAGAGCGATTGATGGCTGAGCTGCTCCCGAGAAAAAGCTCGTTCGATCAAAGGCTTTGGCAAATGCTGGCTGCTGACGACGAAGCTCAGAGTCATTCAGACGAAATTGTTGGCCTAGATTTTGATCCAATCCTCAACAGTCAAGACCCAAGCCCAAAATTCATTGTCAAGAGCGTTTCGGTGAAAGATGGTCGTTGCAATGCATTTGTAGTTGGTATCAATGAAGGCGTGGAAGAGGAACACGTAATACCTGAACTAGCTCTTTTCAATGGGCATTGGATTTTTATGAATTTCCGCTACGAGAGCTGGGTCTCAGGCAAATTAAGAAGGAGCGATCTCGTGCAAGCCTTGAAAGATTTGGCGAATGATCGGGCACGCAGCCGTAAGGATAAA
>JBAWFY010000729.1:0-7131 GCA_049592335.1 Occallatibacter sp. | reverse complement strand
CGTCACCGAGTAGAGGCCGCCAGAGCTCGCGGATGATTGCGAGCTGGTCGCTGAGGGAGCGTGGCGAGCGGAGCGCGGGCGCGCGCAGCAGATCGAACAGGCTGACGGATTTTGCGCCGGGAATGGGGATGAGCGGGCGCGACGCGAAGTACTCAGGCAGGCGTGCCGTAACTTTGGGGTAAACAGTTTTTTCGGCGAGAACTCTGTCGTCGAAGAGCTCGAAAAACGGCTTGAACGCCTCATTGCGATTGGCCGCCCAGAGCAGGAGCAGTTCTTCCAGCGCGGCGGCACGATGCGGAAACCCGTTGGTTTCGCCGGCAAGCCACTGCGCAGGCGTTTCCAGACCGCGCATCACGCTTTGCCCGGGGAACTGCTGGACAAACACGAGCAGCATTTTGTCGAGATTGTCCGTGCCCACCTGCGCACCGAACCAATCGAGAGCAGCGGTCATCACCTGCGGATCGAACTGCTGACGATAGCGTGCGATGAGGACGTGGCTGGCTTCGTCAATGAGGCCCATGGCGAAGAGCTGGCCAGCGTGGACGGCCAGTTCGGGATGCTTTTGGGCGTCGCGCACCTGATTCATGCGCTGCGCGAATCTGCGGCACGCGTCGAGGTCGGCCAGGATCACATTGCCGTTGTAGGAGAACAGCGATTCGGCGAAACCGTAGCGCTCCCGCGCATCGCGCACAATGTGAAATTCCATGGTCAAGTTGCCGAACTCCGTCTCGCGACCGCCGCGCCACCCGGACGCGTTTGCCGGCAAGACTGCACAGGCAGCGCAAAGCCGCCGGAAATGTGATTGTAAATGCCCGATGCCCATGGCCGCTCAGCGATTGAGATGCCGACTCGGTCGCGTAAGAGGCTGCCGCATGCCGCCTTTCCGTCCGCTCCGCTGAAGTTCGTTTGCAGCAGCCAATGACGCAGGCGCGCGTTGCCATGAAGCGAGGTTTACAAATAGACTAAGAGAAACAGCCCGTGTGCCCCAGTCTCGTGTAGAACGAGCCGAACGGAGAGGTGGCAGAGCCCGGTTGAATGCACCTGACTCGAAATCAGGCATAGTCGAAAGGCTATCGGGGGTTCGAATCCCTCCCTCTCCGCCAGCATTGCATGCAGCTGACCATTGCATGGAGCAACCGCTCGCTGTTCGCTCGCATGAGTACGTTGCTGGCACGCGGCTCGTGCTGACCCGAAGGAACCGCATCTTCAGGTCCATTCCCTGGGGGTCAGGACTTTCGGCTGCCGTTCCCCTTTCGCAATCGCCCCGGATTGCCGCCAGAGATCGTTGAAGTAAGAGACGTCAAGAATTCTCATGCGCGATATTTTGCGGTTCATCACGTGCGGTAGCGTTGACGATGGAAAATCCACACTGTTAGGCCGCCTTCTTTGGGAGACCGGGCAGGTCTTCAGCGATCATCTCTCTGCCGTGGAGCGCGATTCCGGGCGCTATGGAACGCAGGGCGAAAAGATGGATCTGGCCCTGCTGTTGGACGGCCTGCAGGCAGAGCGCGAACAGGGCATCACGATTGATGTGGCATACCGCTTTTTCGCAACGCCGCGCCGGCGCTTCATCGTCGCCGATACGCCCGGCCACGAGCAGTACACGCGCAATATGGCCACCGGCGCCTCCACTTGCGAGGCCGCGATCCTGGTGGTGGACGCCGCGAAGGGACTGCAGATTCAGACTCATCGTCATGCGCGCATCGTCGCACTGCTCGGCATCCGCCACCTGGCCATGGCCGTGAACAAGATGGACCTGATTGGCTGGGACCGCGAAGTCTACGACCGCATCGTTGCCGAGATCGAGCCGACGCTGCGGGAAATCGGCATCGCGTCGTTCCAAGCTATTCCGGTCTCCGCACTCAACGGGGACAACCTAACCCATCCGAGCGGCAACGTGCCCTGGTACAAAGGCCCGACCCTCCTCGCGTACCTCGAGGGCGTGGATGTGGATCGCGGCGAAGCGGCGATCGGATTTCGCATGCCCGTGCAGTGGGTCAACCGTCCCGATCCCGCTTTCCGCGGCTATTGCGGACGCATCGCCAGCGGCGAAGTCAAGCGCGGCGATCGCGTGCGCATCGTTCCCGGCGGCACGGAATCCCGGGTGCGCTCCATCGTGGTCTGGCAGGGCGAGCAGGAGTCGGCTGCCGCGGACTCCTCGGTCACGCTGTGTCTCGAAGACGAAGTGGACGTCAGCCGCGGTTCGGTCATCTCTTCGGCGATAGAACCGATCGAATGCAGCGATCAATTTGAAGCGAGGCTGCTCGCGCTCTCCGAGCACATGCTGGTCAGCGGCCGGTCTTATCTGTTCCGCATGCACACCTTCCAGGCTTCGGCGACCATCACCACCATCAAGTACCAGTTGGATGTAAAGACCGGCAGCCACCTGGCTTCGCGCGGCCTGAACATGAACGAGATCGGCGTAGTGAATCTCTCGCTGGACCGTGCTGCGCCATTTGAGAGCTACGACCGATGTCGCCGCCTCGGGTCATTCATCCTCGTCGACCGGCTCACGAATCAGACGGTGGGAGCGGGCATGATCGACTTTGCGCTGCGCCGCGCCGCCAATATCCACTGGCAGTCGGTCTCCATCGACAAGCAATCTCGCGCGCGCCAAAAGCTGCAGAAGCCTGTCTGCCTATGGTTCACGGGGCTTCCAGGTTCAGGCAAGTCCACGATCGCGAATCTGCTGGAGAAGCGGCTTTTCGCAACGGGAAAGCATACATATCTGCTCGACGGCGACAATGTACGCCACGGACTGAACCGCGATCTGGGCTTTACCGAGGCCGATCGCGTCGAAAATATTCGCCGCGTCACCGAGCTGGCGCGGCTGTTTGTGGATGCCGGACTGATCGTGATTGTCTCCTTCATCAGCCCTTTTCGCGCGGAACGAGAACTGGCGCGCTCGCAATTCGGCGAAAACGAATTCAAAGAGGTTTTTGTCGATACTCCGCTCGCAGAGTGCGAACGCCGCGACCCCAAGGGACTCTATGCCAAGGCGCGCAGCGGCCAGATCAAGAACTTTACCGGTATCGACAGCGAGTACGAGCCGCCGCTATCGCCGGATCTTCGTCTTGAAACGCAAAGCCTCACTCCCGAAGAGTGCGTGGATCGGATTCTCGCACTGCTCCGAATGTGATCGGTTCTGTCTTGATCGACTTTGCGGCTGAAAAAGTAAGGAAGGCGTGAATGCTGGAAGAAGACTGGAAGCCCGCGGATCTGCTTCCCCAGGCCCTCGAAATCGCCCGCCGCGCAGGTGCGGCAATCATGGAGGTCTATGCGGAGCTCAATCCCGCTATCGAATATAAGAAGGACGACTCGCCGCTGACGCAGGCAGACCTGGCATCGCATGGCATCGTTTGCGACGCACTGGCGCAAATCTCTACCCGCATCCCCGTGCTCTCGGAGGAGTCTACAGAGATCCCGTATGAAGCGCGCCGCGACTGGGATTCCTTCTGGCTTGTCGATCCGCTCGACGGAACCAAGGAATTCGTGAATCGCAACGGCGAATTCACGGTCAACATCGCGCTCGTGCGCGGGAGAACCCCGATTCTCGGCGTGGTCTACGCGCCGGCGACCGATGTCGCCTACTTTGCCGCGGAAGGCGCAGGCGCGCACAAGTCGGAGGGGGAAATCGCGAAGCCCATCCATGCATCCCAAAAACAAAATCCCGCGCCAAAGATTGTCGTCAGCCGCTGGCACGGCGACGGCGTGGACGCAATGCGCGCGGACCTCGAAAAAATCGGCGTCGACGCCAGCTGCTGCGAGTTTGTCCCCATGGGCAGCTCGCTCAAGTTTTGCATGGTGGCCGAAGGCAGCGCCGACCTCTACCTGCGCAACGGGCCGACCATGGAATGGGATACGGCGGCTGCGCAATGCGTGCTGGAAATGGCGGGCGGGGCCGTATCGGACCTAGAAGGAAATCCCCTCACGTACAATAAACCGGTGCTGCGGAATCCGAGCTTTCTGGCTTCAGCGACACGAATGATCCCCCTGCCGGCGTGAGCCCCAAAAAGCGATGAATAACCATCTGAGCACACTCGAAGCAGAAGCGATTGAGATCATCCGGGAAGCAGTTGCACTCGGCGAGAAGCCCGTGATGATGTACTCCATCGGGAAAGACTCTTCCGTGATGCTGCACCTGGCGCGCAAGGCCTTCTGGCCTGCGCCGCCTCCCTTCCCCCTCCTCCACATCGACACCACCTGGAAATTTCGCGAGATGATCGCATTCCGCGACCGCGTGGCCACCGAAATGGGCATCAAGCTGATCGTGCACACCAACCGCCAGGGCATCGCCGCCGGCGTCACTCCTTTCACCTACGGCTCCGACCGCTACACCGGGATCATGAAAACCGAGGCGCTCAAGCAGGCGCTCGATCAGGGAGGATTCGACATCATCATGGGAGGCGCGCGCCGCGACGAAGAGAAATCGCGCGCCAAAGAGCGTGTATTTTCCTTCCGCTCGGCCGGCCATCGCTGGGACCCCAAGCTGCAGCGCCCCGAACTCTGGAACCTGTACAACGCGCGCATTCATCATGGCGAGTCTATCCGGGTTTTTTCGCTCTCCAACTGGACCGAGCCCGACATCTGGCAGTACATCGCCGACGAGAAGATCGAGATCGTTCCTCTGTACTTTGCCGCGCCTCGCCCCGTGGTGCTGCGCAACGGCCAGTGGATTATGGTCGACGACGATCGCATTCCTCTCGCTCCCGGCGAAGCGCCCGAGATGCGCATGGTGCGTTTCCGCACGCTCGGCTGCTATCCGCTCACGGCTGCCATTGAGAGCAGCGCCATGACGATCGATGAGATCGTAGAGGAAACGCTAGCTGCCACCACCTCCGAACGCCAGGGCCGACTGATCGATCACGACCAGGCCGGATCCATGGAACTGAAAAAGCAGGAAGGGTATTTCTGATGCCGGCGTCCTTCACTGTTTCAGTGGAGAAGAGATCGTGCTCTCATCTATACTCATTCAGTCGCACCTCATTGGCACGATTCCAAGGCCCACCGTGCAATTCACGGGCGCGCCGTCCGATATTTGAAGGAAGCAACGAATGTCTCAGTCAGCACCGACAGCCGGCTACGATGGCCACAACCTTCTGGTCATCGCGGGCACTCCAAGAAGCGGAACGACCTGGATTCAGCGGCTTCTCGCTTCGCATCCTAAAATCCGGACGGGACAGGAATCGAATCTCTTCAGCCAGCACATCGGTCCGCAACTGCGCGCTTGGCGGCAATTGAACGATCCAAAGCTGCGCGGCGGCCTGGGGCTGGGTTGTTACTTTTCCGAGGACGCTTTTCTATCGATTCTGAAATCGTACCTCGAACAACTGTTGCAGCCGATGGTGGGGAACCTGGCCCCTGGCGAGATGTTCCTGGAAAAAACCCCGGACAACGCGCTCTACCTGCCGCAGATTTTTGAGTTGCTGCCCCGGGCGCGAGTGATTCATGTGCTCCGCGATGCGCGGGACGTGGTCAGCTCATTGACCGCGCGTGAAGCGTGGCTCTCTGCATGGGCGCCGGCGAACGCCCAGGAGGCGGCTCGCACCTGGGTGCGCTACGTGACGGCCGTCCGCGAAGCCATGCCGGGTATTCCGGCCGCACAGTTTCATGAAATCAGGTATGAAGAAATGTCTCGCAATCCTGTGGAGGAACTGAAGAAGACCGCGGATTTCCTGGGGCTCGACTGGGAACTCGCCGACATCGAGAAAGCTGTTGAACTGAATCGCGCCGACAAAGCCAAGAAGACGGGTGGAACGCCGATTCCCGTTTACGGCGATGTGGCCAAGCGCTCCGGACCGGTGGTTGTTGAGCCTCAAGGTTTCATTCGCAAGGCCCAATCGGGCGGATGGAAAGACGATCTGAGCCTGGTGCAGAAATTCTGGGTGTGGCGCATCGCGCATCGCACCATGGACGAGAATGGCTACCATTGGTCAAAGGGCGCGGGGTTTGCCTATTCCCGCATTTCCTCGCTGATCGACGTGGCTCGGTGGGGCATCAATCGATGCCTGTACGGCCAGGTAAGACGACAAGCGGTCTGAGGCTCTCTCCTGTATTGTGCGGTTGTGGTTTGCTTTGCTGTGCGTCCTGCACCAGTTCTCAAGCCGCCCCATCGAAGCGGATTTAAAGTGAGACATTCGCAGTCTCTGCCCTTCCTTCAGAATCGAAAATCGGATCCATCGTGATTCTTCTTTGCCGGCTTCTGCGCGAGCGGATTCGCGGCATTCGATCTGCCGACGCTTTCCGCAGGGTCACGCAAACTCGCGTTTCGCCAGCGCAATGCCGGCCTATAGTACTGCTCACCTCGTTCACCGAACGCTCGACAACTTTTGACCGGACATTCACGGCGAATTGAAGCGGCCATAAACGTTGGTGGATTACAAAATTGTCATAAGATGACGTGACGCTCCGGTGCGTCACGCCAGTGAATGAGTGTCACGGTACATGGGCGAAGTTGGCACGCCTGAATCTTTCTTGCTTACAAGCTCACTGCGCAGTTCCGGAATTCCATATGGTTCATCGGTAACTTAGACCTGCGTTGCGGTTAGACTAGCCGCAGCCACTCCGGATGCGGCTAGGATGAACGCAATGATGCAGCAATGTCGAACGCGATAAGGACGGCGCGACCGGCGCTGAAGGCCCTGGTGCGCACGGGCGATACGAGATTAACCGAAACCGGATTCATCTATTGTTGCTGGAGGCAGTATGCATTTTAATTCGAACGAAAGTCTCCATCTTTCCGGGAAGCGCGCTGCGCTTCGCCGGCTTTGTTGCCTGGTTGCGTACAGTGCGATTCTTCTTGCCGCCGGCATGGCGCGCGCGCAGGTGGATCGCAGCGGAATGAGCGGCACGGTCACGGATTCCTCCGGCCGCCTGTTGCCGCAGTCGCATGTGACTGTGGTGGATCATGCCACGGGGCTGAGCCGCGAGACGGTGTCGGACGCGAGCGGCAATTACAGTATTTCCGAATTGCCGGTGGGCATTTATACCGTCACCTTCGAGCATGCGGGATTCAAAAAGCTAGAGTTTGTGGATGTGGAACAGGTGATCGGCAGGACGCGCACTCTGGATGCGACGCTGGCGGCGGCGGGAGGCGAAGAGCGCGTGGAAGTTTCGGCCGCTTCGGCGCTG
>JBAWFY010000728.1:0-6258 GCA_049592335.1 Occallatibacter sp. | reverse complement strand
GGTCCATAGGCGATGCAGCGAGGCCCGCCTGTGCCAACCGCACCACCTCCGCCATTCCGCCCACATCGGTAACAATCGCGGGCACGCCCAGCGAGAAACCCTGCAAAAGCGATAAGGGCAGTCCCTCCGACTTTGAGGACATCACGAATGCATCCGCACAGGAGAAGAAAGGAGCAACGTCGGATTGGTGTCCCCAGAAGCTCACCTGTTCGGCAATGCCCAGTTCGCCGGCCAGTTTCTCAAGAGAGGTACGTTCGCTGCCATCCCCGACCATCCAAAGCCGCAGATCGGGCCTGGAGGTCAGGGCGATGCGAAATGCGCGGAACAGAAGCGCGTGATTCTTAATCGGCTCGAGACGGCCAACATAGACCAAGGTGAATCCCTGCCTGGGCGGGCACTCGTCTTTCGCCGCGCGCCGGAGCGGGACAACGCCGTTATATATGCGGACAATTTTTCCCGGCCGGATACTGTGCATTGCTCGGAGGTTCGCTGTTGTTGCTTCGCTGACGCCTACGACCCGGTCGCAGAACAGAGAGGCGATGGCATATTTGGTCTCTTCGACGATGCGGCGCGGCGGAGCAACGAGACTATGCCGCGTGGAAATAACACTGGGCGCTCCGGCCAATCTTGCTGGAATTGCTGCATAGATTGTCGGGGTAGGGTTGTGCAGATGGACGGCGTCCGGCCGCATTGCTTTGAAGGTGCGGTAGAAATTCGGCATTGCGTCAGACAAATGACGGCCCACATTCGCCTGTACCTTGAAACCCTCGCGCTCGAGGTGTGCGCCGATCTCTCCCAGAGCGGCAACCGCCAGTACCCACGGTTCGTGGCCCAACTCGCGCTGCCGTTTGCACATTTGCGCAACCAGCACCTCCGCTCCGCCTACTTCCATACTGTCGACCACATGGGCAATTTTCATTGTGGCGTCCGTGAACCGCGGAGAACTCTGCAATTGATTGGTCGCGCATCGAAAGATCCGATTGCGTCTTCCGTCTGACTGCAGGTCAGCGCGACATGTTGAGAACCCTCAGCATCACATAAACAACGGCTAGTAAGACGAACATCAACACAGTGGAGTACTTAAGGGCGCGCCCAAGAGTAAGGCGGGGAGTAACCATTCCGCGATGCTGCGCGCTCTCATAAACCACTTCGGTCATGCCACCGAGGAGAAAGAAAGACAACACCAGAGCGCGTGACAAGAAAAAGCCTGCAGCGAAGAAACCGATAAGCGAGAGAGACAGGCAGAATCCCCAATGGTTGACTTCAGGCTTTCCGAGCGGCGTACCTTTCCATGCGCGCAAAGAGAAGGAATCTTCCTGAGTGTCGACATCTGGCGCCTCAGACACTTTCTTGGGCGAAGCAATCAAGAACGCGTTGCGCGCGGTGGGAAGGAGGAAGAGACACCAGAAGAAGAGCCCCACAAAGCCAAGTTCGGCGGCGCAGACGACTATCGAATTGTGCGCCGTATGACCGATATAGCCGGGCAATTGCCCCATTCCGATGCCAAAGATCGGATAGGACTTCACGAGCTGCAGGCTCTCGCCCCAAAGTTCCTCCCGGCCTGCTCCCGCACCGGCTGAGATCGACCGCCCGCCCGTAAAGTGCAAGGCCATGGCTCCGGCAAACGCCACGGCCGCAATTACGCCGGCGGGTAATGTCCCGATGCGGCGGCGAGCTGCGAACAATATGACCGCGAGCAGAGCTAAGAGAGCGCCCCGCGAGTGTGTCAGATAAATGCCGTAAAGCAGCGTGCCAGCCGGCAAAATGACGAAGAACAAATTGCGCGTCCACTTCTTTCGTTTCCAGAAGATGAAGAGAAGCGGAATCTCGGAAACCAGGATTTGTCCGAAATCGTTTGGATCGTGAATTTCTCCCAGCCCTCTGACCCTGTAGAACCAGTTTTTATTGTCATCCTGCATTGGGAAGATATAGGGATGCTCTATTTCCCACATCCTCTGCCGCATACGGTGCGAAACGTCAGACTCTGTATCAGCGTTGAAACCATCCGGACTGGCAGCGTCGGGCGGGCTGTGCCCCACACGCTGCAGGTCCATTACCCCGTGGGCGATGACAAACAGGCAGACAAAAAGCAGCATCAAGACAAGGACTCGCAGCTTCTTGCGGGAGTTACAGTGCAGGCAAAGGACGAAATACGCGTAAATGTTGGGGATGAAATCAAGGAGCGCTCGTACCGCTCCTCCCGGCCAGCGCGTGGCGATGAGTACGGATAGAAATACTGATACGGACAATCCAGCCAGCGCGAGGGTTTGAGGCGTCTTGAATGCGACCGATCTCGTGATCTGCGGTATGGATACCAGCAGGATGAGGAAGGCCAGCACAATTTCAATGTGGACCTGCGCAACAGGCCCGAAGAGCACAGGCGGGGTGAGGTAGTTCGTCAGTAGGTAGACAACGCTGAGGAAGAAGCCCATCGTATGAGTGTCCGGCTGGAACTGGGTGTCTTGTACAGATTAACGCAGGAACTCCGCGGCATAAGCGCCCGTGCCGAAGCGAATCGCGATTCGATCACAGGTCACGGACGGCTACCGGTTCCGCAGGGTGGACGCGGCGCGCCAGCGCCCATTTCAGCTCATCGATGCCTTCGCCTGTAACGGCGGAGACGGCGTGGAACTCGAGCTTGCGGCGCTTGGCGTAAGCAGTAAGCTTTTTGAGCTTGTCGGGATTGGCGGCATCGATCTTGGTGGCGACGACGATGGTGGGCTTGTTTGCGAGTGGATTCTCGCTGCCGCCGTTGAAGTTCGCGAGCTCGTTTGCGATCACGCGGAAGTCTTCCACGGGATCGAGACGGCCCGACGCGTCGGACACATCGACCAGATGCGCCAGCACGCGCGTGCGCTCGATGTGGCGCAGGAATTGGACGCCAAGGCCAGCGCCCAGGTGCGCGCCTTCGATCAATCCCGGCACGTCTGCGACGACGAAGGATTGCTGCTCGGGCTCTTCGCCCACCGTGACCATGCCGAGATTGGGCTCGAGCGTAGTGAATGGATAATCGGCGATCTTTGGCCGCGCGGCGGAGATGCGCGAAATCAGCGTCGATTTGCCCGCGTTGGGATAGCCGACGAGGCCTACGTCGGCGAGCAGCTTCAATTCGAGGCGAAATGTGCGTTCCTCGCCCGCGCGGCCCAGTTCGTGCTCGCGCGGCGCCTGATGCGTGCTGGTGGCGAAGTGCTGATTGCCGCGCCCACCGCGCCCGCCTTTGGCGATGACGATGCGCTCGTCGGACTCTTTGAAATCGTGTACCAGTTCGCCGGTTTCGGCGTCGAAGAGCGCGGTGCCCACGGGCACCTGGAGCGTGATCGAGCGGCCGTCCTGCCCGGTGCAGTTCGAGCCCATGCCGTGCTCGCCGCGTTGCGCCTTATGTTCGGGGTTAAAGCGGAAATGGATGAGCGTGTTGTGGCGCTGGCTGGACTCCATAAGGACGTCGCCGCCGCGTCCGCCATCGCCGCCCGAAGGGCCGCCGCGGGGCACGAATTTCTCGCGCCGGAAGGCCATGCAGCCGTTGCCGCCGTCGCCGGCTTTCACACGAATTTTGGCTTCGTCAATAAACATAGAAAAGCAGGGAACGAGAGAAAGAGGGAACAAGGGAACAAGAAACTGCTCGCCTCGGACCTTTCAGCGGGCGTGTCGCTTTATACCCGTCTCTTCAGTCTATCGGACCGCTGTGGCCGAGAAGATATGGCGAAGCGCAATGCCGGAAGTCTGGCGGGCTGACCTAGCGGCGGTTATGGGTCGTAGGAAGCGGCAGAAGATCCCAAGGATGTGTGATACAGGCTACTTCTCGACAGCTCTTGCGAGGCATAGAATCGCAGCCAAACCTCCTCTGAGCAGCGGGAGGGCAAACGGTTCGTTTTTTGCCCATCCCCATGACCGGACGCGCCGCGAGAGCGCGCCGGGGAAGCATTTTTGAGCATTCTCCCAGGATCTGCCGCGGCAGAGTTAGCGATGGCCGAGGCAATGCGGAACTGGGAAAATTGGTTTGTGGCTATGGCGCTTTCGCTGGGCGCCTGCAGGTTTGCGTGTGCGCAATCGCCGCCGGGAGTTACCGCTTCCAACTCCCCGTCCATCCACAGGGTTGAAATTCAGGCTCCTTCCTCCGGCGCGCTTTCAGGGCGGCTCACCGATCTGCATTCGGCTCCGCTAGCTGGCGTTGCTGTAGTTTTGCGCAACCTGGCTACCGGAGCCGAAGTGCACGCGGTCACCGCGAAGAACGGGGTCTTCCGATTTGACCAGCTCGATGCAGGCGAGTACGCGCTCGAGGCCGACACGCCACAACTGGGGCACGGTGAGCTTGGAGGAATTCTGGTGACGGGCGGCGCCGAAGCGCGCTTGCAGGCCGCCATGCGCTTTGAGCCGCCCCCGCCCAATGTGATCGAAGCAACAGCGCCGAGCGAGATTTCGGTCGCGCCGACCACGGCGGCATTGATGCCTTTGACGGCATTTGCAGTGCCCGGCAATTCCAGTCCGGTGGCTGTGACGCCATCTCCCACGATCTCGCATGCAGTGAGCAGCACATCGAGCCCGGAGGTGGAGATGGCTGCGTCCACAGGGCCACCGTCAAGTTCGAACGCGCCGCGCGCAACAGAGACGGTTCAAGCGTTCAACCCATCCGCCACAACGCCGCCGGTTTCGGTACGTAGGGCGACGCCTGCTGTGACGCCGCAATTGCGAGCTGCAATCGAGACGCAATCGCTACCGGTTGCTCCCGTACTTACTTTCGCGCTGCCGCACATGCTCCCGCTGACTTTCAGCACCGCGGCGGCACTCCCGATCGGCGCAGCGATTGCAAGCGGCCTGAACGCGGCTCTGCTGTTGGGGCAGCCATCTTTTTCGCCGGTTGCGGTCGCCGCGCAGAAACCCGATCCACTCGCGGCGTCAACAACGACGACAGTGACTTCAACCCAATTGCAGTCGTTGCCCGTTGCCGGCCGCCGCTGGCAGGAATTCCTCAATGAGACTCCTGCATCATCGGCCAATGCCGACTCCTCCGCGCAGTCCTATCGTGGCTCGCAGGAGTCGGCGGAGATCACTATCGACGGCGCGAATCTGTCGCTCGCGTTTGGCGTTGCTGCGGGATCGGCCGCAGGTTCGACGGCTCAGGAACGGGCCATCACGGGCGAGGACCGCGAAGACGCAACGGGACAATCCATGGGGCAGGCGTGGAACGGTGGACGCAGCTTTGGTGTGAGCGAGGCCGCAGTCCATGAGGTGACGGCAACCGCAGGCAATGTTGAGGCTGAGGGCGTGCGCTCGGCCGGCGGGCGCACCGGCATTGAGACGGAGCACGGCGGCAATGCCTTGCACGGCCAGGGATTCTATTACGATCGCCAGAACAACTGGGGCGCGCGGAATCCGTTTACGCAGTGGCTTGAGAACACCGGAATGGCAGCAACACCTGGACAGACCCCGATTATTCCATCCGAGCCGGTTTTCAGTCCGATTTCATATACGCCGCCCGATCACGAGGCCGTGTGGGGGCTGGGCATGGGCAGCCGCATCCGCCGCAAGAAGCTTTTCTGGTTCGGCGCGCTCGACAGTTATCATCGCAACGATCCGGGCGTGGCGATGGCCAAG
Organism: Occallatibacter sp.; assembly: GCA_049592335.1. Classification (GTDB taxonomy): domain Bacteria; phylum Acidobacteriota; class Terriglobia; order Terriglobales; family Acidobacteriaceae; genus Telmatobacter. The sequence goes on along the minus strand of JBAWFY010000728.1, from coordinate 666 downwards.
TGGCCCATCAGCCCAGCCGGTACCGGGGCTCCGTGTGGCGAAAATGGAACCGAACTGTGCCCTGTCGGCTTTTTTGCCTCGCCAAGCGCCGCGCAATTCCAATTGCTTGGCGCGCAGCTCGAGGAGGGTACGAGTCAGGCCGCCAGCGACTACTTCGGATTGACAGGCTCAGCTTCCCCTGCCGCGGGTCTCGAGCAACTGGCCGCGTTGCTGGGCCCCGCACCCCGCACCGCTGCGCAATGGATGGGCTTTGCACGCATCGATTGGCAAGCGGCCGAGCGCCATCGCTTTGCGCTCGAGGGCGTTGGCGCCGACTGGGACGCGCCCGGCGGCGGCCTGACTCGCCTATCCGAGAATGAGGGAAACCATAGCTTCGGCTCCAGTCACGCGAGTGAAGAGTGGCTGCTAGCGCGCTGGGAAGCATTTATCACGCCCAATTTGCTCGCCGTCACGCAAGGTTCCGCGGGCAGAACTATTCTCACCGCCCGCCCCGACACGCCCTCGGCCTTCGAGCAGGCGTTTCTCAGCGGCAATGTATATGGACAGTTGCCGCAGATTGTTATCGATTCGAGCAACGGTTTCACGATCGGCAATCCGTCGCGCTTTGGGCAAGGCAGCTACCCCGACGAGAAGCTCTATCACTCGCAGGAGATGCTGGACTGGGTG
>JBAWFY010000727.1:0-9173 GCA_049592335.1 Occallatibacter sp. | reverse complement strand
GCCCGTGCGACGCGATAGCTCTTCAGCGCCAAAGACCGCTTTGCAGAATTCGATCTCAGCTGCCGGATCGGCGCAGACCAGCATGGGGATGGCGCCACGGAATTGTTTGGCTGATTCATCGGGCATCGCGGATTCCTTCTCTTGTCTGGGGTTCTGCGCGATCTCTCAATGCCGCCTTCACGGGTTCTTCTTTGCTTTCCCCGATTTTTTCAACTGCTCCCAGTCCTTCACCGTCTGGTCGGCGTACACCAGGCCAAAGGCCGCGATGGCTTCGGCAAAGGCCTCGCCCGATCCGATGTAGCCCGCAATCACTTGCGGATCGCCCGATCGTCCATGGCCGCGGGCGAGCAGTTCGCCGCAGACCTCGGCGTAGGCCTTCAGGTTCGCGCCTGCCAGATCCTCAATCTCGATCGATCCCTTGTGATCGTTCAACTGGCGCACAAGATACTGCCGTGCGCCGATGTGCGTCCAGCCCAGGAACGGATCGGTTTGGATCTGCATGGCGCGCTGCCCTTCGGCCACGCGTTCGCCGTTGTGCGCCGGCGCGTGCGCATCAGGCAGATAGGGCGCGTAGGCCGACGCGGGCTCTTCCTTGATCTGCAAAAACAGCGGATCGGCGGGGCCGTTGCCCTCAAGGTAGACGCAGTAATCGCGCCAGCCCACCGAACCGGTGCCGACGACTTTGAAAGCCACATCCAGGGGGCGATAAAAATCGAGCAGGTGTTGCCGCTGCGGCTCCAGCATTTCCCGATAAGGCCCGAGTGAGGCCAGCACGGCTGCCCGCTGCGCTCCGGTGACGCGCGTAATGGTGGGCTTCACTTCCTTGAAGTGGCGCGTTGCGCTGGAGCGGGTTGCAGCCGGTGCGGTGAGCTGGTCGAGAGTGTGTTGAGGCGTGGCGCGCTCGGCTTTCGCAAGCGCCGCCTGCACCGGCTTGGCCAGGCCGAGCCGGTGAACCTGAAAGCGCGCGACCTCGATGTGCGGCATTGCCGCGAAAGACCGCATCTGCTCGGCGTAGCGCACCACGCACGCTTCGGCAGCGCGGCTTGCCGCGCTGTCTTTGTGACCCGAGGCGCGCCCGGCCAGCACCAGAGATGTGGCCATGCGTTTCAGGTCCCACTCGAAGGGCCCGCGAATGGTCTCGTCGAAGTCGTTGATGTCGAAGACCAGCCGTCCGTCGGGCGCGGCGTACGCGCCCAGGTTCCGAACATGCGCATCGCCACAGAGCTGGCACACGATTCCGGTGGAGGGCAGTTGCGCCAGATCCGCCGCCATCACCGGTGCCGCTCCGCGAAAGAACGCAAAGGGCGACTCGGCCATCAACTGGTACTTCAAGGCAACGAGCGCTGGCACGCGGCCGCGCATCGAGCGCTCGACCACGGTGAGCGCCGGAACCCTCCGCGCCTTCGGGTTGAAGACCTCGTGCTGAGAACGGCCTACCTGCTTGCGCCGTGCCTGGCCCAGCGCACGGCGTTCTTTCGGAGTTGTCCACTGCATACCACCGGACCATACACTGTCCGATTCAAGCGCGCAATACGGCAGCGGATGATTGACGTCTCAATCGCCGCCATCGTCGAGAATTGGCTGTTTACAGAAACGTAACACTGCATCCGATGCGCAAGCTTGTCACATTTTTGTCCTTTTTCAACAAAACATTCCGGCGAGTCTCCGAGCGTCCTACACTGGTTCTTAATCATGGGCGAGAACCGTTCATTCATACTCCTGTTTTTTGAGGTACTCTCATTGAAGCGCATTTCTGCATTCTCGTTTGCCGTCTTCGCCGCACTGTCTCTCGCACCGCCTCCCCGCGCGGCGCTGGCGCAGGAAAAGCCGCTTACCGTCGAGGCAATCTTCGCGAATGGCGATCTGGTTCCCAAGCCCCCCGACCAGCTCTTCTGGTCTCCCGACGGCAAGCACCTTACCTACATTGACGGCGGCGCACTGATGGACATGGATCCCGAAAGCGACAAAGTCCACGTGATGGCGAGCGCGGCAAAGATGGTACCGCTCCTGAGCAGCGGCGGCTCCGAACAGGACCGCGATCATCGCGAGCGCTACAACATACCCGGCTACCAGTGGTCGCCCGACTCGAAGCGCCTGCTCTTCGACGCAGACGGAAAACTCTGGCTTTACGATCTGCACAGCAGCACTGGAGTTGAGGTTGGCTTTACAGGAGCCGAGTCTGGCGACGATCCCAAGTTCTCGCCCAGCGGCGACTACGTCTCCTACATCCGCGACCACGGGATATGGATCGCGAGTCTTCGCAACCCGGAACTGCCCCCGTTTAACCTGGCACCCGTTCCCCCCGCCGCGGCCGGCAAAAGCGAAACTCTCCTCAATGGCGAGGTGGATTGGGTGTATGAGGAAGAACTCGACGTGCGCAGCAATTACTTCTGGTCGCAGGACTCGAAGAACATTGCCTATCTGCAGATGAACGAGACGAACGTGCCGCAGTATCCACTCACCGACTGGATTCCCGGCCACGCGCAAGTCGACTGGCAGCGCTATCCGCAGCCGGGAGACATGAACCCGCTCGCGCACGTAGGCGTGGTGAGCGCCAGGGGCGGCCGGACAACATGGATGTACGTTCCCCTCGACGACGGCGGCTACATTCCGCGTTTCGGCTGGGTCGATCGCAAGACCGTGTGGGTGGAAACCGTCAGCCGCGATCACAAGCATCGCGCACTGTATTTTGCCGGCATCGACGATGGAAACCCGCGGCAGATGCTTGAGATCGCCGACGACAAGTTTGTCGATGAAGACTACGACATGACCGTGGCCGACGGAAACATCGTGTTCACGAGCTGGCGCGACGGGCACACCCATATCTTTCTCTACAGCTACAACGAGAACAAACCGCTGGGCACCGATGCCAAACTGGAGCGGCAGCTCACGCACGGCGATTTCGACGTGAGCGGCGTGTACTTGGTCGACGCCGGCCACAAGCGCGTGGAGTACGCCTCGAACGAAGGCAATCCTCTGGAACAGCAGGTATGGGAGGTGAACTTCGACGGGAGAAGCAGGCAGTTGAGCGATGGCCAAGGATTTCACGACGCGAGTTTTTCGCCGGGCGGGAATGCTTTTGCCGAGACTTTCTCGACGCGCACCGCCCCGCCGCTGGCTCGGCTGTGTCATGTCGAGGAAGGCCGGGCTACCGCCCTAAATTGCAGCGTCTTCTGGGAGACGCACGCGCTCGATGCCTACCACCTGCAGGCGCCGGAGCAGTTTGAGGTGAAAGCCCACGACGGAACCACCCTTTACGTAACGCTCCTGATGCCTTCAGGCGCGGCCAGTCCAGCCAGCGTGCCGCTGATCGTGAATCCCTATGGCGGCCCGCACGACCAGGCAGTGTTGAACGAATGGAGAGACAACCTGCTCTTCGATAACGTGCTCGCCGCGCATGGGTTTGCCGTGCTGCGCGCCGATAATCGCGGCATGGGCGGCAGAGGACGCGCCTTTGCGCAGGCTGCCTGGCATAACTTCGGTCCGGTCCAGCTTGAAGATCAGCTCACCATCGTGGATGCGGTGCTCGATCAGCATCCGCAACTCGATCCCCATCGTCTGGGCTGGTGGGGATGGAGCTGGGGCGGGACCTTTACGATCTATGCCATGACGCACTCCGACCGCTTTCGGGCCGGGGTTGCCGTAGCTCCCGTCACCGATTGGGGCCTCTACGACTCCATTTATACCGAGCGCTATCTCGGCCTGCCCATGGCGAATGAAGAAGGCTACCGCGATTTCTCTGTGTTGAACCTGGCGGCGCAGTTGAAGGGGCGGCTGCTCCTTGCGCAGGGGACCGGCGACGATAATGTGCACTTAGGGAACACGGTGCAATTTGTGCAAAAGCTGATGGAGGCCGCGATTCCCTACGATCTTGCGATCTACCCGCGCAAAACGCACTCCATTGCCGGAGCGGATGTGCGCACCAACCTCTACAACAAAATTCTGGCCGAATTTGAAATGTATTTGAAGCCGGAAGCGCCGGCGCCGGCCACAAAGTAGCGGCTTATTGCCGGTCTGGCGATAGGGGAGAGCTGGGACGTGCTAAAAACACGTGTCGAAACCGCGGCTGGGCTACCGAGCCTTTTGGCGCCGGTCCCGGAGAACAGGCTACATCTGAGGAATCGCACAAATGGGGAAGCGAACGGCGCTAGATCTCGTGGTGGTGGAACAGGTCGTCTTCGTCCTTGCGGCCGCACTTCGTGCATTCCAGCCCGCAGACCACCAGAAACGCGACCCCTAGGGTAACCAGAACCGCCAAAGTGCTTTCATTCGCCGTAAGCCAATTAATAATATGCTGCATCTTCGTTTACCGTCCTCGGAGCAATCGAAGCCCCGTCACGGTCAGCTCTTATCTCTGCCTGAGTGCTTAGATGATCATCCGCCTTGCGACGTCCATTTTTCAATCCCCTTTTGGTTTATTTGCCTTTGACGCACTGGTAACGATTTCTGTTGCAATGAAGGGAATAAAAGGCGAAAATAAGACAGTCGAGTCAGGGATGTTGCATAACTTCCTTGAATCTGTCCTCTGCCAATGGCCACGGCATCCAACCCGGCCTTTTCTCCTGCTCCCGATGACTGGCCCGAGGAGCTTCTGGAGCTCGGCCGCGAAACTGCGGGCGCACGGGGGAAGGAACAGACTCGGCCTGACGATTCCGCCATGGACTCGGCGCTCAACTGGCTCTTCGTCGATCTCAACTCCTACTTTGCCTCGTGCGAGCAACAGGCACGGCCGGAACTGCGCGGCCTGCCCGTGGGTGTCGTGCCCATGATGGCCGACACTACCTGCTGCATCGCAGCCAGCTACGAAGCCAAAGCCTTCGGCGTCCGCACCGGGACCATCGTGGCCGACGCAAAACGAATGTGCCCCGAGATCGTTCTCGTCGAGGCGCGGCACGAACTTTACACCGAGTTCCACCACCGCATTGTCGAGGCCGTGGAAAGCTGCGTGCCCGTCACCGCCGTCTGCTCCATTGACGAGATGGCCTGCCGCCTCATCGGCCGTGAACGGCACTTGCGTGCAGCACTGGATCTTGGCGTCCAAGTCAAAGAGACAATCCGTGACCGCGTAGGCCCGATGCTGCGCAGTTCGGTGGGCCTGGCCACCAGTCGCTACCTCGCCAAGATCGCAAGCGACATGGAAAAGCCCGATGGCCTGGTGGCTCTCCCCCTCGACATTCTTCCCGAAGCCCTGCGCCAGCTCACGTTGCGCGATCTGCCGGGCATCGGCACGCGCACCGAAAAGCGGCTGAACGAAAAAGGCCTGCACACCATGGATCAATTGCTCGCGCTCGACTGCGACCAGTTAGGCGAGACCTGGGGATCGGTGTGGGGCCAGCGGCTTTGGCACTGGCTGCGCGGCGAAGACTTCGAGATGGCCGAGCTCGAACACCAGAAGTCGATCAGCCATTCGCACGTGCTCGCGCCGGAGATGCGCACGCCGGAAAAAGCCTGGGCCGTGGCGCACAAGCTCCTCCACAAAGCCGCCATGCGCCTGCGCGCAAAAGACCTCTGGGCCTCGAATATCGGCCTTGCGATCGGCTTTGCGGTGCCGCGCAGCGCAAACACCCCGGTCTCGCGTTTCGGGGTGCCGGCGCGTGGTTGGCGCAGCGAGATCAAGCTCCACGAGTGCCAGGACAATCAGACGCTCATCGCCGCGCTACGCCGCCTGTGGGACTCGCACCCCTCCGGCGCGCAGTACCAGCACCCGTACTTCATCGGCGTGCAGTTGAACAACCTCGTCCCCGACCGCCTGCACACGCTGGCGCTCTTCGACGGCCTCGAAGAAGAGCAGAGCCGCACCCGCCTCAACGCCGTCATGGACCAGATCAACGATAAGTACGGCATGAGCACGCTGGCCCCCGCCGCCATGCTGACGGCCTGGAAAGCCGCGCCCACGCGCATCGCGTTCAATAGCATTCCCGATTTGTTTTAGAAGCGGGACCAAGGGACCTCGGTTACCTCGACCGGTCGCTTACGGTCTTTGGGCCGCATTCAGCGCCTTCGGATTCAATTTGCCAATGCGCCCGTCCGGTCCCACGACAAACGGCAAAGACAGCGCATTCCAGTCGCGGTCGGCGTCGGGCGGTTCATGCAGGGCAGGATCGGGATGGAGCGCGTGCCAGTTGCGTCCGTCGTCCGTCGAAATGTCGGTGCCGTTAGGGCCGACGGTGATCCAGGTCTTGGTCGCGGCGTCATAGGCTACGGCGGAGCGGAAGCCGTGCGGCGGGGTTTCGGCGACCTGCCATGTCTTGCCGCCGTCGATCGTGAATGCGGCGGTGCTCTTTTGGTCGTCAGGTTTCAGAGAATCGCCGCCGACCGCGACGATCGCGGCTGCGCCCCAGATCGAGCTGGTTTGACCCGGTCTCGCCGCAAGCGAAAAAACTCCTGAAGACGCAGAGTGGTTTCCGATGGGAACCTCCTGGTGCGCCCATTCTGTATGCTGCTCAGCCTGACTTATGTCTTCAGTATCGCAGTCCTCAACGCAGATCCCCGTCTTCGTAATCGAGTAGACGAAAGCGCCATTGTTGCCGCCGATCCCAAACTCGATTGCCCCAGAGGTTCCAGAGATCGACGAATTACCCACAGCAAACCCGCCTTGATCCTTGGCCTGAGCCTCCAAGCCCTTGTTTCGCAGCTCCAGCCACGTTCGTCCGCGATCGTCGCTGTAGTACAGGATGAGTCGGCCCTTTACCGGATTCCCAAGCAGCCAGCCCCATTGGTGACGGTCAAAATACAGAGCATCCCAAGACCTTCCCTTGTCGGAATTTCGCAGAATCAGCTTCCACGTCTGGCACCCATCCGTTGTCTCGTAGAGCCGCGACAGATCGCCTTTGCCGCTCGACATCACGATAGCCGTGTCGGCGTCGAAAGCCTGGATGCCGCGAAAGTCTAAATGCTCGGCGCCCGGCGGAACGGCACACGCCTGCCACAGGTAACCGCCGTCTTCCGTGCGCAGCACGGTGCCGTTTGAGCCCGAGGCCCAGGCCACGCCACCGTCCACGGAGATGCCGCGCAGATCGGCCGAGGTGCCGGAGTCCTGGATCTCCCACTGCGCGCGGAGAACACCGCAAGCAACCAAAAGGGCTGCGAATAAAAAGGCATGGCGACGCATACAGGAACAGTGTAGGGCGAGGCAGAGGGTTTTCGGTGTCAGGTTTCAGAGGTCGGATATTAAGACACGGGTACCCTTGGTCTCGGTTTTGTGACCTTGGGTACCCAGAGGCTGAGTTACCGTTTTGGGGCTGGATCCAGCGCGCTGGACCGGAGCCTACCAATGCGTCCCTGCGGGCCGACGACAAACGGCAGCGAAAGAGCCTGTCGATGCATCGGAAATAGTGTAGGCAGCGTCCTCCCTGCCTCGCAATGACAGAAAAATATTTTCCGCGCGGTCAAGATCGGCTTACACTGTCCGTGATCACCCGCGAAGAACGCTATGCCGGTGGCTCAACTCACCCTCGAAATCCGCATCGAACACGCCCGGTCTCTCAAGGATCGCCGCCAGGTGGTGCGCTCGCTCAAAGACCAGTTACGCCAGGGCTTCAACGTCTCCGTCGCCGAGCTCGACGAGGCGGTCGTGTGGCAATCGGCTACGCTCGGGGTTGCGGCCATATCGCGCTCGCGCGACTACCTCCACGGCCTGATGGAAGAAGCCGAGCGCGCCGCCCGCCGCATGGCCAACGAGCTCGGCGCGGACCTGGCCGACTCCTTCTGGGAGTACATGGAGGGCTGACATTGGGATCATGGGCCGCTCAAACCCTCGTCATTTAGAATCGCTCGTTATGAGGCAGGGAGCTTCCCGATCCTATGCGATGTCACTGTGCTGCGCCTTGTTGATCGCCGTTATTACGCCGCGCTTTTGGGGCGCGGAGAAGCCTAAGCCTATTTCGGGAGAGGAGGTAGATCGATCGGTCATTGCGGCGTTGTCGCATCAGGGCGTCACGAAACCCAAAGTCGTTTCTCATATCGATTTGACGAAGCCTTTTGGGACCGTAACTCAATGGACGTTCGTAGCCGTCCAAGATGGCGGCCGTCCAATACCAGACTTCGAGGACCACGCACCGATATTCCTTTGCCTCGTGAAAGCAACTAGCCCGGATTGCACTCAGCAGTTCTACCAAAAGGTAAGCGATGAGATGCCAGGGTTCGACACGCCGTACCGTCTTTTCGCCAGCAGCATTGTTTACGCGAAGCAGAACAAATCGAACCCCCTGCTATTCATAAAGGTATGCGGGGCGGAAGGCCCCAACGGCAACTGCGGGATCGCCACTGCTTTGTATCAATATGACAAGGGGGCCGATCGCTTCGTTCGCGTATTCCAGAACTTGACCGGACGAAATAACAATCAGGCGACGCGCTTTGTCGAAAACGGTCCGCTGCAAGGAGACGTGATTGTCGTCAATCCTACGGAGAACGCGCCCTACACCTACTGGATAGAGGTTTACCGGGCAGGGGATTCAGGGCAGTATGGCCGAATTCTCCGCTACCGCGGTCTGACCGGCTACTCAGATGGTAATCCGCTGGCCGTCGCCGATTCTGAAATGCCGGCGATACTGCATCGCCTGGGGTTGTGGCAGCCCGGCGATGCGTTACCCGTTCCGGCCCACCTGCCTCAGGGATGCAGTCGCCTCTTTATGCGCCTCGGTGAAGAATGGTGCAAGTGAAGAGCGGGGGCGGTCTGCACGTTGGCAATATCTGCGAACGGGTGCGGGCATGTTGTCGGCTATCCTGAAACTGGCGTCACTGCCCTGCGAGTCCCGCAATTGCACCATGCTACCCTGAATCTTTAAGTTCGGCTTTTGCCGCCGCGCACCCCCTGCGCCGGCGCGCCGAGCCTTGAGGTACTTTCTTGCAATCCACTGCGTTCGTCTTCGGCGTATTCGAGTTTGTCATCCTGCTTTTCTCGCTCAGCTTTCACGAGTGCGCGCACGCATGGATGGCCTCGCGTTTGGGCGACCAAACAGCGCGCTTGCAAGGCCGCGTCACGCTCAACCCCGCGGTCCACGCCGATCCCGTCGGGACGCTGCTGTTCCCGGCCCTGGTCATCTTCGGGCCGATCTTCGGCTTCCGGCTTCCGTTCATGCTCATCGGCTGGGCCAAGCCCACGCCGGTCATCACGCGCAATTTCAAAAACATCGTCCGCGACGACAACCTGACCACGCTTGCCGGGCCGATTT
>JBAWFY010000726.1:0-12440 GCA_049592335.1 Occallatibacter sp. | reverse complement strand
GCAACACAACGACGGAACTGCCTCTAGGGAGGCTGCTATGGGCGGCAGGTATGCGCGGCTACCGTAAGCACTGGCCGATCACCGGAAAACCAGATTTTGCATGGCCGAAAAAAAAGGTCGCAGTTTTTGTCGACGGGTGCTTTTGGCACGGATGCCATTGTAAGTACCTGCCGCGTACCAACACGGAATTCTGGCGGGATAAGATCGAAACCAATAAGCGCCGGGACCGGCGCGTTGCGCAGACACTCAGGCGCGACGGCTGGGCCGTTCTCAGGGTTCGGGAATGTGCGGTCCGGAGACCGGCGACGCTGGCCCGCATTCTTCGGGCATTACAATGTCGCTAGATGATGGGCATTACCCGCGTGCGCATGCTCGCCCACACCCGGTCGTCAAGCCCCACCCACCCCAAAAACCTCAGTCCACATCGGCTAAACCGCTGATTCTTGTTCCTTGTTCCCTCGTTCCCTTGTTCCCTGTCTTTTGCCGACAATTACCCCTCTCTGGCGCACAATCGAAATAAGCATCGTAGTAAGCCACGGCGAACGGGTTCGGGGGCCTTTGATTTTCCTGTCCCTAGTCCCTGGTCCCCGTTCTCTGATCTCCGATCTCTGTTCTCTGATCTCTGTTTTTCGACTGTGCAACTGTGCTGCTCGCAACTCGATGCGGTGCAACGATCTGCAGCCAAAACCGCGTACTGGCACAGAAACTGTGCAACTGTGCTCGCCCCTTTGCCTACGTGCGCGTTGAGGAGGGAATGGCTTTTCTTTCAGCACTTTGGCGGATGGGCGCGCCGGGTTGGCGGAATGTAACGGAAGCGCACCAGAAAGATCTTCTCGCCTTTGCCGTGCTTGGCTACTTTGAGCAGATCGAGGACGCCGAGGAATCCTGACGCGCGAGCCAGCTCCGGCGTGATGTCGGGGAATCCGATCGGCTCAATGGAGTCGACCTCGATCTCACCTTCTTCCATGCGGTAACGGTTGCCGGCCTTTACATGCGGCCGCGTCCAGATGCGCACACTGCACGTGATTTCTCCGCGCCGGACGCCTTCGCGCAGACGCTTGGCAAACATCATGGAGGAAGTCTACAACGCGGCGCGATTTGCTAGTTTTGACAAAGCGGGAAAGACGCGCGGCCTATTGATTGCCGGTTCCAGCACTTGCCGGCGCTGTTGGCTTGGCGGCGTCGCTGGTTTGTGCGGGTTTGACAGGCTGGTTCTTGCCGTGCTCCGGATCATACTGGTATTTCACCATCCAGGCTTTGAACTGCGCGGCGGGCTCCTCGCCGAGCAGACCGTTATGGCGGGAGTACGCGGAGTCCGGTTTCATGGTTACCTTCAACTCGCAACCGTTCGTCTCGCCGGGCTTTCCTCCAAGCACAGGCAGCAGAATCTCCAGAACTCTGCCGGGCTTCTTCCAGCGCGCCAGGTAGGTCTCGTATCCGGGCGATGCCATCAGACGGTGGCCGCACGAGTAGCTGAAGTCGAAGCCTTTGGGATCGCCGTTCTCGAAAAGATTGGCTCGGCCTTCGCCATCCACGCTGTCGAGCGAAGAGGGAATGCCGCCACCGGGACGGTAGTAGTGCGAGTAACTATTGAATTGGAAGATATGAACGCGGAGAGGATAGTCGGCAGGATTCACGGTTCCGGCGTGGACGGCAGTAGAAAGCAGAATCGCAGCCAGCATTCCAGCGAAGCAATAACTCCAGAGACGGCTCATTTTTTAGCCCCTTTCCGATCGGACCCCGGGGAATTGCCAGCTATTATAGACCGGGCCATGGCGAAAAAGGGTGAACGCTCCAGGTTGAGAAATTCGCGCCGGAAGCCGGCGACCGGTCGAACCAGGCTTGGGGGATTTACTCTAATTACGAGAACGCTATGCTCCTCGAAGCTCTTCGCGAACAAGTGCTCCATGCCAACCGGGAGATCGCGCGTCGCGGTCTTGCGCCGCATACCTTCGGCAATGCCAGCGGCATCGATCGGTCGAATATTGCCCGGTCGGGCGCGAAACCGCTGGTCGTGATCAAGCCGAGCGGCGTGGACTACGCCGCCTTGAAGGCCGCCGACCTCGTCGTCACCGATCTGGACGGCAACATCGTGGAAGGTTCGCTGCGCCCGTCGAGCGATCTGGACACGCACACGCTTCTCTATCGCGAATTCCCGCAGATCGGCGGCATCGTCCACACGCACTCGGAGTTTGCAACCGCGTGGGCGCAGGCCGGCCGCGCCATCCCCTGCCTCGGCACGACGCACGCCGACTACTTCCACGGTCCTGTTCCCGTGACGGAGCCGCTGACGGCCGACGAAGTCGCGCAAGCATACGTACGCAACACGGGGGCGGTCATTGTCCGGCTCTTCCGCGCGCAAGAACTCGATCCCGTTGCGGTTCCCGGCGTGCTGGTGGCCGGCCACGCGCCGTTCACGTGGGGCAAGACTCCCGCCGAGGCCGTGGAGCACGCCGATGTTCTCGAATACATTGCGCGGCTGGCGTTCCGCAGCGTGCTGCTGGGAGCTCCCGAGACTGGCATTCCACCCTATGTGAAGGAGCATCACTACCTGCGCAAGCACGGGCCCAAGGCGACGTACGGCCAGCGGTGAGAAGCGGGGCACAACTTGTGGCGAAAGATCGTTTTATGCGCCAAAAACGGCTCAAATCCGCCGCAAAATCTTGCTTTTGGAGAATCTACTATTTATCATAGGTTGATCTCTTTTATCGGGAGGCCGTTCCTTACTTCGATAGTCTGCCGGGTGATCTGACGCACCCGATGATGACGATTCGCGCGACCGTCAGTCGATATCATGTCTGCTTTCAGGCGATTGGCCGCAGGTAACCAGAGCGGCGACGCTTCTCCACCACTGGCAATTGACGTGCAAACAAATGACAAGGTAGGACACCTCCCTCCTTTTATGGACAAAAGCCTCCTAAACCGCCTGCAGGTTACGATGATGGCCCTGGCCACGGCGGCTTTGTTCGTGCTTGCGGTCTTCAATTTCCTTCAGGAGCGCCAGTTCCAACAGCCGACGGACGGCGTGTGGTGGCATGAGGGGCGCGGGGGGCTGGTGGCCGACCGCGTACTGCCGGAGTCGCCCGGCCAGCATGCGTTCATCCAGACCAACGATCTTCTTACCGCCGTCAACGACTCGCCCGTCACCACCGTGGGAGACCTCGATCGCGCTCTTTACAGCGCGGGCAGCTATGTTGCCCTCCGCTACAGCATCACTCGCGACGGCATTCCTCTGGACACGCCGGTGCAGGTCATCCCCGTGCCTGCCGATCACAGTTTGCAGTTCGGCCTGCGCATCATCGGCCTCATCTATCTCATCATCGGCTTCTATGTGCTCTTTCGCCGCTGGGGCGCGCCCCGCTCCACGCATTTTTATCTTTTCTGCCTGGTCTCGTTTGCCTTCTACGCTCTGCACTACACCGGGGATTTCCATTTTCTCGATTGGACCGTCTACTGGACCAATATTGTGGCCGAAGCTCTTCAGCCGGCGCTCTTCCTGCACTTCGCCCTGAGCTTTCCTGAGGAGCGGTTGAAGAACCTGCGCCGCCGGCGGCTTCTGCCGGTGGTTTATGCGCCGGGGGCCGCGCTGCTGGCGTTGTGGCTATGGTGCATTGCCACGCGCGCTGCCACCAAACTGCTGCTCGACCGCCTGAACCAGATCGCCACCGGCTACGACGCATTCTTCTACCTCTGCGCCGCCGCTCTGTTTTTGCTCAGCTATCGGCGCGCCACCACGCCGCTGCTGCGCCAGCAATTGAAATGGGTGACGCGCGGAACGCTGCTTGCGGTATTGCCGTTCACGCTCTTCAGCGCGATTCCGTACCTGCTGAATCTCAATCCGCCGCGCCTGCTCACCGATCTTGCCGGTCTCTCGCTGGTCTTTCTGCCGCTGACCTTCAGTTGGGCCATTGTGCGCTACCGGCTGATGGACACCGATCTGATCTTCAAGCGCGGCGTGGCCTACACACTGGCGAGCGCCCTCATTGTCAGCGGCTATTTCGGTATCGTCGCGCTGATCTCCGTCGGCGTGCATATTCGCCTGCCCGAGGCGGTTCGGGAGTGGGGCCTGGTCATCGCGTTCCTGGTTACGGCCGCCATCTTCGATCCCCTCAAGCGCCGCATTCAGGGCTGGGTCGATCGCGCCTTCGACCGTCATCGTTACGACTACCGCAAGGCGCTGGTCGAGTTCGGCCGCGGCCTCAGCACCGAAACCGACCTCGATGCTCTGCTCCACGCCATCGTCGAGCAGTTGCCGCGCACCTTGCTCGTGGCTCGTGTGGCCATCTTCCTGGCCGGCGAAGCGGGCGATCTGCGCCTGGCCGCGTCGCATGGGCTCCCCGAAAATCTCAGTCCAAGACCTGGAAGCGCGGAGCGCATGGATTTGGGGTTTCTTCATTTCGACCGCCTCGCCGATCACACGCACATTTTTTTTGAGAACGCCCAGCAGGTTTTGCATCTGCCCCCGACACAGCAGCGCACCGCGGCCCTCCTCGATCTGAACTACTATCTCCCCTGCCGCGTGGCGGAGTCGCCTTCCGATCGCGGCAACGGCAGGGCGCTGCGCGGTTCCCGGTTCAGCATGTTTGCGCGGCCGCAGAGCGGCCGCACTATTGCTGTGATCGGCCTGGGCCGTACTCTGGGCGGCGATTTCCTATCCAGCGAAGACGTCGAGCTGCTCGAGTCCCTCGCCAGCTACATCGGCATCGCGCTGCAGAACGCCAGCCTCTACTCCCGCCTCGAAGAAAAGATCGGTGAATTCGAACGCCTCAAGGAGTTCAACGAAAATATTGTCGAGTCCATCAACGTGGGCATCTTCGCTCTCGATCTTAACGATCGCATCGAGAGCTGGAACGCGCAGATGGAGGCCATGTATGCGCTCAGCCGTTCCGAGGCTCTCGGCCAGGCACTTCGTGCTGTATTTCCTTTGGAATTCATTGAAGCTTTAGAGAGATTCCGCAGCGAACCCGGCGTGCATCACCTTTACAAATTCCCCCTCACCACGCGCGCCGGCGAACTGCGTACTGCGAACATCGCTATCGCGCCGCTGCTTTCGCGCGACTTCATTCCTGTCGGCCGCATCGTTCTCGTCGACGACATTACCGAGCGCGTAGCTCTCGAAAGCCAACTGGCGCAGGCAGACAAGCTCAGTTCCATTGGTCTCCTGGCTGCCGGTGTGGCCCACGAAATCAATACGCCGCTTGCCGTCATCTCCTCTTATGCGCAGATGCTGGGAAAGCAGTTGCGCGCCGATGCGCGGCTGGGGCCGGTGCTCGACAAGATCACGCAGCAAAGCTTCCGCGCCTCGGAAATCGCCAACGGCCTGTTGAACTTCTCGCGCACCTCCACCACTGAATTTCGCTCGACTGACCTGAATCAAGTGATTCGCGATACGCTTTCGCTGCTCGAGCATCAGTTCAAGACCGCGCAGATTCATGTCGATCTCGATCTCGCTGGCGAGCTGCCGCCCATCAACGGCAACCCCGGCAAGCTGCAGCAGGTCTTCCTGAATCTGCTTCTCAACGCCAAAGAAGCCATGCCGCGCGGGGGGAGCGTGCGTGTTTCAACGCTCGTGAACGGTCACGTGGAGGCGGTCGTCGCCGACTCCGGCGCCGGCATCTCTCCCGAGAACCTCAAGCGTATCTACGATCCGTTTTTCACTACCAAAAACATGCCCGGAGAAAAGCGCGGCACCGGCCTGGGCCTCGCCGTCAGCTACGGCATCATTCAGGAACATGCCGGGAAAATTCAGGTGGAAAGCGCGGTCGGCACCGGCACAACCTTTCATCTTGAGTTTCCCCTGTTGAGGAATTCTGTTCATGTCTAACTCCGGTTTAGAGGTAGCTTCGACCTTGAACGCGCCCGATTCCGCAGCCGCCAACAACGGCAACATTCCCATGGCGTCCATTCTCGTGGTCGACGACGAGGCGGGTATCCGCGATTCGCTGGAGGTGCTGCTCGGCCTCGAAAACTACCAGGTCAAAACCGCGGCCAACGGCGAGGAAGGGCTCGATCTAATCGATCGCGAAAGTTTCGATCTCATCCTGCTCGATCTTGCGCTGCCCGGCCAGAGCGGCCTGGAACTGCTGCCGCAGTTCAAAGAGCGCCAGCCCGATCTGCCTATCATCATGATCACGGCCTACGGCACGGTGGAGAATGTGGTCGAGGCTGTTCGCGCGGGCGCGGAAAACTTCGTCCAGAAACCCTGGGACAACGAGAAGCTGCTGGCCGACATCCGCTCGGCCGTGGCCAGGCATCGCGCCGAGGAAGAAAACGTCCAGCTCAAGCGCACCCTCAAGCAGCGCTACAACTTCGCAAACATCGTGGGCAAGAGCGATTCCATGCTCAAGGTTTTCGACCTTGTCGCGCAGGTTGCGCCTAGCCGCTCGACGGTGCTGATTCAGGGCGAGAGCGGCACGGGCAAAGAGGTCATCGCCAAGGCCATTCACGCCAATTCGCCGCGCAAAGACAAACCGTTTGTCCCCATTAACACCGGCGCCATGCCGTCGGAACTGCTCGAGTCCACGCTCTTCGGGCATGTGAAGGGCGCGTTCACCTCCGCGGTCGCGTCCAAGAAGGGCCTCTTCGAGGTTGCTAACGGCGGCACACTCTTCCTCGACGAGATCGCCACCATGGGCATCGACACGCAGGCCAAAATCCTGCGCGTCCTCCAGGACAAGCGCTTCATGCACCTCGGTGGCATCCAGGAGATCCAGGTGGACGTGCGCATTCTCGCCGCCACCAACATCGATCTCCGCCAGGCCGTGCGCGATAACAAGTTTCGCGAGGATCTTTTTTATCGCCTCAACGTCATCACCGTCGACCTGCCGCCGCTGCGCTCGCGCCGCGAAGACATTCCGCTACTCGCCCAGCACTTCCTCGATCTCTACGCCAGCGAAAACAACTTCGCGCCGCGCAAGCTCTCAACCGATGCCATGCGCGCGCTTATTGACTACGACTGGCCGGGCAACGTGCGCGAGCTTGAGAATGCCATCGAGCGCGGCGTCGTGCTCTCGTCCGGTCCCATGATCGGCGCCGATCTGTTGCCCGGCCACATCACCGGCCGCAGCTTCCAGGATGCGCTCCTCGAGCACAACCCTAACTCCTCGCTTTTCGACATTCTCGAAGTCATCGAGCGCCGCATCATTATCGAGAAACTTGAGCGCTGTAACTGGAACCAGACCGACGCCGCCGAGCAGTTCCGCATTCCGCTGTCGACGCTGAACCAGAAAATCAAGCGGCTGAACATTGAGATACGGAAGAAGGGCAGAGAATAAGGGACCAAGGCGCGGAGAAAGTGCAACAGGAGAAAGTGAAGCAGCCGATGCAAACACGCAAAGTTTGGTTCGCATTTGTTTTTGTATTAGGCGTCGTAATCGCTCCCGCACAACTGGAACAACGCTACGTCGTTTTGCCAAAGACTGAAGGCAGAGGTTTTATAGGTATTAAAATGCTGGGGCTGTCGACCAAAGTCACCGGAACATGGCAGCCGACGCAAAACGATGTGGCAGATCCTGAGGCAAATCTTCATCAGATTTCCGACTTTCCAAAGTCGAACTATGCCTGGAAAAAATCGAGCATCCAGAAAAGTACTTTCGCCAGTATCTTGGGCTAGTTGAAGGACCGCGAAAACTGCTCTATTTGAGCGCATATTGCGGCGAAGATAGCGGCCGAGCACCGTCTTACTGGCGGGAAAGCCTCTTTCAGATAGATGACGGGGGCTCATGCGTCTGGCAGGCTATATATGATGTGCGGACGAAGAAATTTGTAAGTTTGACGGTGAATGGTCTCGGATAATACTGTTCGCCGAACCCTCTTCCTTCATTTACGATTTCGCCATGAGTTATTTCCTCTTCAAATCCGAACCCGATGTTTACTCCTTCGACGATCTTGTGCGGGACGGCGAAACCGTGTGGGACGGTGTGACCAATCCCGCGGCAGTCAAGAACCTGCGCGAGATGAAGCCCGGATCGAAGTGGATTTTCTATCACACGGGCGATGAGCGCACCGCCGTCGGCACGGGAGCTGTGGTGAGCGTCGATGCGACCGATCCCAAGGTTCCCATGGTGCGCGTGAAGGCCGGCGAGCGCCTCAAGAGCCCCAAGACGCTCGAGGCCATCAAGGCCGAAAGGCTCTTTAAAGATTCGCCGCTCGTCAAGATCGGCCGCCTTTCCGTGGTCCCGCTCACGAAGGAGCAATGGGATTGGTTCTTGGCGTAAGCCAGGTTATCCTTCCGATTCCTGGCCCGCTAACTCCGCTAACGATCGCAACTGAGTTGCCGGCGATTCACGCCGGATTCCGCGCCACTGGCCCCAGGGGCCACACGGTTTTCCCATACACTTCGTTGAGCACCTGCGCCAGGCCTGCGTATATGGCCGATGCTCCGCAGAAGATGCCTTCCCAGCCTGCGGCTCTTCCGAAGGCGGTGCTGCCAATTGCGTCGCCCACAGCCAGCATGAAGAACAATATGGTGAGCGAACCGAAGACCACTTGCAACGCGCGATTCAAACGCAGCGTGCCAATGAACAGCACCGCGGTAAAGGCGCCCCACAGCGCAAGGTATGCAGGCACGCTGAATCCCGAAGGCCCTGCGAGCCCCAGCCCGGCCTTGGGCAATGTGACAAGCGCCACCAGCGACAGCCAGAACATGCCGTAGCTGATAAACGCAGTGCAGGCGAAGGTGTTGCCTTTTTTCCATTCCATGATTCCGGCGATCACCTGGGCGAGACCGCCGTAAAAGATCCCCATGGAGAGGATCATGGTATCGAGCGCAATGAATCCTGCGTTATGCACGTTGAGCAGGATCGTGGTCATCCCAAAGCCCATCAGGCCAAGCGGGGCGGGATTTCCGGTTCTGTCGATGACAGTCATTTCGGACATTCAAAGACCTCCTTGCGGCGAGAAGAGGAAGTGTTTTCTGCGCGGTTGCAATGGGGAATTCAGCGCGCATTCATTGTGGCCCGGCGAATCGGAGGGAATTCTAGCACGGCTATCGCGGCCTTAGCAGCCGGTGATTCATCAATTTTTCCCGCGAGCCACGCCCTGGTGTTCAGCAACTGCCGCTGATCGAGCGCCCAGGTTCGATGTGCGATTCATCAGAAAAGACGTGCGATCGCCAGCGCGATTGGTATCAGCACAAGAATGCTGATGACAATAACCGTTTTACGCGCTCGCTTGAAATCGCGGTCGCCCGTTTGAATCGAGCGGAATTTGACCCACCAGCGAATCGCGAGGAAGGGCACCGCGACAAGCAGAAAATAATAACCTACGATTCCCAGTAAGCCCATAAACGGGATAAACATCACGCCGATAAAAACCAGGATCGAAACCGCAGCAGTGCGAAGAAAACTCGCGTCGCTGCATGCCTGATTAATCCGCGCCATCTTTTCAGCAGCCGCCTGAGCCGCGGCCGGATCTATCGGCGAAGAGCAAAAGCGGCATTGAGTGTCTGAGGTGTTGATCGTTTCCTTGCAGACCGGACACTCGAAGACGCCCGTGCTTCCTTCAGCGGCTGTGAGGCTTAGACTGTTTGCCATACAAGATCCTTTCTGTTTGCACGATCCCTGGTCTACTCACTATTCCTTGTCTCTTTCAGCCACGCCCTGGTGTTCAGCAGCTGCCGCTGATCGAGCGCCCAGACCTTGCCGGTCAGCTCGTCTGGCGCTTTGCCTTCGCGCGCCGACTTTTCGAACTCGCTCGTAACCGCCTGCATCTTGGCGTCGAAGTCGTCGATGAAGTTCAGCGCCAGCGCTTCGGGAATCATGGGCAGCTTGGGCGAGCCGAATTCCAGCTTGCCGTGGTGCGCGAGGATCATGTGCAGCACAATCGTGCGCAGGCGATCGGGGAAACCGGGCAATCCGGCAATGGTCTTCTCGACCAGATCGACGCCCATCTGAATGTGCCCAAGCAGCACGCCTTCGACGGTGTATTCGAAGCACGTCTCCCACTCGAGCTCGCGGATCTTTCCGATGTCGTGCAGGATCACGCCGGTCACGAGCAGATCGCGGTCGAGGAGCGGATAATGCGCGGCCACGTGCTCGGCCAGACCGAGCAGACTTACGACGTGTTCGAGCAATCCGCCCAGCCACGCATGGTGCAGTTGCCGCGCCGCCGGAGCCTCGCGGTACGCCTGCGCCAGCGCCGAGTCGGCGAGCAGCGCTATTAAGAGCCGCTTCAAATCGGGATTCGTCAGGCTCTCGACGGTGGTTTCGACCTGGCGCCACAGTTCGCCCACGTCGCGCGTGGTAGCGGGCAGCATATCCAGCTTTTCGGCTTCACCCGCATGCGCCTTGCGCAGCTGATCCACCTTGAGCTGCGTGCGGTCGTCGAAGCGCGAGACTGAGCCGCGCACTTTCACGATATCGCCGCTCTCGAAATCCTTGGCAATGCGGGGATCGCCCAGCTCCCACGCGCGGGCTTCGATCTGGCCCGTCTTATCGCAAAGCGTCAGGTTCAAATACGGCTTGTTCTGCTTGGTAGTGCGCTGCTGCCGGGCCGTCACCAGGAAATACCCGTCGAAGAGCTTTCCTTCGTCGAAACCCATGAGATCGGAAACGTAGATGTCTTTCATTCTGCCGAGAAGATTAAATCAATTGGGCGGCCCCGCCAAGATTGGAGCTTTGATATCTCTGCATAATTGACCCGAAAATACCGCAGGCCTGAGGTTCACTCGGGCCTGCGTGATGCGGTCGGCTGTTTACGAGCGCTATTGTTGTGGCGGCTGCTGCGTGTTCTGGTCGGGCGCGGGAGCTCCGGACACCTGCGGAATCGGGGTTGGCTGGGGCGCCGGGGCTTTGTCGGCGGCGTTCTTCTTCTGCTCGGCCATGCGCGTCTTTTCGGCTGTGCGCTCCGACGCCTTTTTCTTTTTCTTGCTTTGCGCGGTGGTTCCGTTCAGGCCCAGAGGCGCCGACTGCGTCTGTCGGTCCGCCACTTCTGCCGCATCCGGACCGGAAGGCGAATTGGAATTGTCCTGGAAAGCAGGCGTATTCGTCTTCGGCTTCTTCTCTCTCGCGCGCTCGCTGTAGCGCGTCCTCTTCGTGGGCGCCGTGGGCTCAAGCGGATTCGCGGGCTGCTCGGCATTCGAAGCCGTTTCAGCCGGAGTCGAAGCTGGTTCCGGCGGCACCGCGCCGGCATCTTCCGTGGAGGAGTTCCTGGCCGCAATGGGCAGGGTTTCGCGCGGCGCCTGCCCATAGCGGATCTTCTCGCGCTTGCCCGGCTTCTCCGCGATCTGTTTTTGCTTCTTAGCCTTCCTGGTTGACGCTGGTGTTGCCGACGGCGCGGTCGTCGCATTCTCATCGGATGCGGGCGCTGCCGCAGACTTCTGCCGGAAGTTGCGCGTGCTCTCGCGGAAACGCGTGCGTTCTTCCTTCGCCTTCTTTTTAGGCGAAGGCGGAACATAGGCGCTGAACGCGATGCTCGGATGCAGCTCGCCGTACGTGGCGCCGGAATCGGAGTATCCCTGCTTGATCTGGATGAAGGCCTCGTTGCGCATCTTATTCAGATAGTCGCGAATGGCCGGATCCATCTTGCTCATGTAGTAGGCTTGCTCGACGTCCTGCTCCACGTCTTTGAACGGCCGCGGTCCGTCCGGCGTATGCTGCACCACCTTCAGGATGATGTAGCCCTGCCGCGTCAAAATGGGATCGGTGTACTGGCCGGATTGCAGATCGAAGGTCTTGTCTTCAAGCAGCTTTCCCAATTGGCCGCGTTTGTACTGCCCAAGATCGCCGCCCTCGGCAGCCGTCGGCCCCTCGCTGAAGCTGCGCGCAAGTTGCGTAAAGTCGCCTCCCGCGTGCAGCCGCGCCTCGATGTCGTCGGCCTTGGCTTTGGCCGCGGCCACTTTGGCGGCATCGTCGCCGCCGCCGGTGGAGATCAAAATCTCGCTCAGGCGTACGCTCTCCGGCTGCGAGTAATCCTGCTTGTGCGCTTCGTAGAAGCGCTCCACCTCGCCCGGCGTCATCTGGATGTGCTCGCCAACTTCCTGCCGCATTACTTGCTGCGTGATGACCTCATTGCGGATGTTGGCCTTGAAGTCTTCGAACGAGACCCCCTGCTCCTGTGCCGCCTTCTCCAGGTCCTCGATCGTTTCCAGGTTGTACTGCTTGCGGATGTCGTCCAGCCGCTTCACCAGCTCCGTCTCGCCGGTGATGTTCAGCTCCTTGCCCTTGGAGAGCCAGAGCTGCTGGTCGATGAGGTTACGCAGCAGATCCTTGCGCGCCGCCGCCATCACCTGCATCGACTCGCCATGATCGCGGCCCTCCTGGTTCATCTCGTCCAGAGCGCGGTTGTAATCCGATTGCGTAATGATCTGATCGTTGACGCGGGCGATGATGTCCTCGGCCACTGTTCCGCCGTAGGGGCTGGCCGGCTCATTGGCCTGTGCGCGCGCCAAGGTGCCTGCCGCAAGCGCGAATGCGACGAGCGCCAGAGCCGCCGAGATGCAA
>JBAWFY010000725.1:0-19051 GCA_049592335.1 Occallatibacter sp. | reverse complement strand
GGTCACCGGCGTAGGATTCCTCATCCACGTCTACTCCGTCGGTTACATGCACGACGATCCAGGCTACGCTCGCTACTTCAGCTATCTCAATCTCTTCCTCTTCTTCATGACCACCCTCGTCCTCGCCGGCAACGTGCTGCTCATGTTCGTTGGCTGGGAGGGTGTCGGTCTTGCGTCCTATCTGCTCATCGGCTTCTGGTTCCAGAAGCCAACAGCGGCCGCGGCCGGCAAAAAGGCCTTCATCGTCAACCGCATCGGTGACTTCGGATTTCTGATCGGGATTTTCCTGTTGCTCGCCAACTTCGGCACGCTCACCTTCAGTGAAATCAGCAACAAGCTCGCCGCTTCGCCGATGTGGACCGGCGGCGTACTCACCGTGATCTGTCTCTGCCTGCTCATCGGAGCCGCCGGCAAGAGCGCGCAGTTACCGCTCTATGTCTGGCTGCCCGACGCTATGGAAGGCCCCACGCCAGTCTCCGCGCTCATTCACGCCGCCACCATGGTCACGGCGGGCGTGTACTTGATCGCGCGCACGCACTTCCTCTTCGACCGCGCGCCCATCGCTCTCGGAACCGTGGCCATTGTCGGCGCAGGGACGGCACTTTTTGCCGCCACCATCGGCCTCGCGCAAAACGACATCAAACGCGTGCTCGCCTATTCAACAATTTCGCAACTGGGCTACATGTTCCTGGCCTGCGGCGTTGCGGCGTACTCGGCAGCCATCTTCCACCTCGTTACGCACGCATTCTTCAAGGCGCTTTTGTTCCTCTGCGCAGGCTCCCTAATCCACGCCATGGGCGGCGAGCAGGACATGCGCAAGATGGGCGGCCTGCGCAAGAAGCTTCCCGTCACCTTCTGGACCATGACGATCGCCGTCTTCACCATCGCCGGATTCCCACCGCTAGCCGCGTTCTTCTCAAAAGACGCCATCCTCTACGCCGCGTTCGTCAGTGGCGCCGGAGGCAAAGTCCTCTGGTTCGTCGGTCTGGTGACAGCCCTGCTCACCTCGCTCTACATGTTCCGCCTCTGGTACATGACTTTCTTCGGCGAGACGCGCACGGCAGACGCCCACCCGCATGAGAGCCCATGGTCGATGCGCGTCCCGCTCATCATCCTCGCGCTGCTCTCCATTTGCGGCGGCTGGATCGGCATCGAGCGCTTCAGTTCTTATCTCGCACCTTCCGTCGGCCTGCACCCAGCGACTTCCGGCATTCCACATCTGGAGTGGATTCTCACCGGACTGGCGTTCCTTGCCGCATTGATCGGCTTCGCGATCGCCTCCCAGCTTTACTGGCGCAAAACCGAACGTCCCGCGCAAATCGCCGCGGCCATGCCCGCTGGCTATAAGCTCATCGCCAACAAATACTACGTGGACGAGATCTACGACCGCGTATTGGTCAAACCACTCTTCGCAACCTCGCGCTATGCCCTCGGCTGGGTCGTGGACACGGCAATCCTCGGCGGCATTGCGTGGCTGCTCGGCGGCATCGCCACCTTTATGGGAATGCTCTTGCAGCGCTGGCAATCGGGGAATATCCGCTCGTACGCGGCGTGGCTAACAGCTGGAGCCGCAGGTTTACTCATCTTTGTATGGCTCCTGAGCCACGGAGTCACACACGCGAGTGTGTACCAATACGACGGCGATGCCTTAAGGCAGTTTTTGGCTAGGGGGAAACACTGAGAATGAACAACTTCGACTCCATCATTCTCACCCTCATCCTGCTGGTGCCACTGGCCGGGGCCCTCCTCGTCGCGCTTCTGCCCGATCGCGCCAAACTGCCCAACTGGATCGCGCTCGCCGCCACGCTCATCACCTTCGTTCTCACGCTGCATCTTCCCGCGCATTTCATCGCCGGCCAGCCCGGATTCCAGTTCGAAGTCAATCATCCCTGGATCGAGAATCCAGCCATCTACTACCACGTCGGCATCGACGGCCTCAGTCTCTGGCTCGTGGTCCTCGTCGGCTTGCTCGCGCCCATCGGCATCGCAGCCAGTTGGAACGCCATCCAAACCCGCCGCAAAGTCTACTACTCGCTCTTCCTCGTCCAGCAGACGGCGATGTTCGGCGTCTTCATTTCGCTCGACCTGATGCTCTACTACGGCTTCTGGGAGCTTTCGTTGGTACCTATGGCGATTCTCATCGCCATGTACGGCCGCAAAGATGGCCCAAAAGCCGCGCTCAAGTTCTTCCTCTTCACGTTTATTCCGTCCGCGCCCCTGCTCGTTGCCATCCTCTGGCTCTATGCGCGCACGCACACCTTCAACTTCGCTGAGTTGCAGTACTACACCGCCACGGGTGTGCTGCCGGGCAGCGCGCTTTTTTGGGTCGCGCTCGCATTCCTCTTTGCCTTCGCCGTCAAAGTCCCGATCTTTCCATTGCATGGATGGCTCTCCGACAGCTTCAGCGAGGCTCCCGCAGCCTTGGCCATGGTGATCGCCGGCAAACTCGGCCTCTACTCCATGCTGCGCTTTCACGCCGAGCTCTTCCCTGCCCAGACGCGCGCCATGGCCCCTGCCCTGATCGTTCTCGCCGTCGTCGGCGTGCTCTACGGCGCGTGCCTGGCACTGGTGCAGCGCGACTTCTGGCGGCTAATGGCCTTTGCCGCGCTCAGCCACTTCAGTCTGATTGTGCTCGCCATCTACGGTTTCACTCTCAGCGGCTGGTCGGGCGCAATCTACCAAATACTTTCTGTCGGTCTTGTTGAGGGCGCGCTCTTCCTGCTGCTCAGCTCGCTTGAAGTGCGCTACGGCACAAGCACGATTGCTCTCTATGGAGGAGTGGCGGCAAAGCTCCCGCGTGCGGCGGCCTATTTCGTTATTGCCACGCTGGCGATGATCGGCCTGCCATTGTTGAGCAGTTTTATCGGAGAATTTGTCATTCTGTCGAACACCTTCTCGGCAGTGAGCCGCAGCGCGGCGATTCTTGCGGCTCTCAGCGTAATTCTCGGCGCCGTCTACACGCTTTCGCTGGTGCAGAGTATCTTCTACGGCCCGGAAAGCGCGCTCGCCAACTCGAAACCCTCTGCCGATCTCGGCTTTGGCGAGCTCGCCGCGCTCACGCCGCTGGTCGTGCTCATGCTGGCCATGGGAGTTGTACCGTCGCTCTGGCTGAACACAATCGGCGCCGGTGTGCATCCGCCGCAATCAAGTGTCTCTGCAGAAGCGAAGCCGCTCCTACGACACGGAGGTTGTGTGATCACTTTGGCTGGATCTCCGGATGAGGCTGCAATACGGGATCTCGTAAGAAACTGTGTGGCACTTCAGGAGGGCCAGCGGTGAACCCAGTGCCCGACATCTACCGCATCCTTCCCGAGGCGATCCTCACGCTCACCGGCGTCGCAGTCATGCTCGTCGAAGCATCGCTTCCGCCGCTCTGGACCCGACGCTATCTCGGCTTCCTCGCCGCCGCCGGAACTACCATCGCCCTCTGGGCCAGCCTCTGGCAGCTTTCGCTGCCCCAAGGCACAGGCTTCTTTGACACCGTCGAAACCAGCGCCTTCACCGTCTTCTTCCACGTGCTCATCTGCGGCATTGTTCTCGTGACCTTGCTACTCTCGATCGATACGCTTCCCGAAAACAGCCACCATCAGGGCGAGTTCTACGCGCTCATTGTCTTTGGCGCAGTCGGCATGTGCCTGCTCACCAGCGCCGTGGAATTGCTCCTCGTGTTCATCGCTCTCGAAATCTCCTCGATCTCCACCTACATCCTCGCCGGGTACCGCAAGCAAACCGGCCGCGGCCCTGAAGCCGCCATCAAATACTTTCTCCTCGGCTCCTTTGCCACAGGATTTTTGCTCTACGGCATCGCTCTGATCTTCGGCGCAACAGGCACAACGCAGATCTACGAGGTCGCCCGCGCCGCGCCCGGTGCGCAGAATCAGACGCTGGTTCTCGCCGCATTGGCGCTCATGCTGGTCGGCATTCTCTTCAAGGTTTCTGCCGCGCCCTTCCACGTCTGGACCCCCGACGTCTACGAAGGTGCGCCCTCACCGGTTGTCGCTCTGCTCTCGACCGCGCCCAAAGCCGCAGCCTTCGCCCTACTCCTTCGCGTCGTCTACGAAATCTTCCCTCATCTCCGCTCGCTCTGGGCGCCGCTGCTCTGGATCGTCGCCGTGCTCTCCATGACCGTCGGCAATCTCGCCGCGCTCCGGCAGCAGAACGTCAAGCGCATGCTGGCCTACTCGGCCATCGCGCACGCAGGCTATTTGCTTGCCGCGTTCGCCGGTATCGATTCCGTCGGCATTGCCGCCGCCGCTTTCTACATTGCCGCCTACGCCGCCATGAACGTTGGCGTCTTTGCCGTCATCACGCTCATTGCGGGATACGACGAGGAGCTCTCGCTCATCGATGATTTCCGCGGCGTCCTCTATCGCTCTCCGCTCCTCGGCAGCCTGCTCATCTTCTTCCTGATTTCTCTCATCGGCATTCCCTTCACCGGTGGATTCTTCGGCAAGTTCTACTCCTTCAGCGCCGCAGTCGATGGCGGCGCAATTGCTTTGGCCATCATCGGCCTGTTGAACTCGGGATTAGCCGCTGCTTACTACCTGCGTTTAGCCTTCGTCGCCGCGCAGCGCCCCTCCGATGAACAAGCCGCTCAGCACAGAGCCCAAGTCGGTCCCGCCGTGATCGCCGCGGTCTCTCTGGCGGTCCTTGCGACGCTCGCGCTCGGCATCATTCCCGGCGCAACACTCCGCGCCGCTCAGTCGGCGGCACACACTCTGCAGGTTCCGCCACAGCCCAGCGAAGCTTCCGGCGCTCCGCTACAATCAGGTCAATGAAGTTAGGCGAATTGGCAAGTCGACTGGGCGCCGAATTGCGCGGCGATCCAGACTTAGAAATCACCGGCGTTACCGGCATCGAAGAAGCCGGCCCCTCCGAGATTACCTTCGTCGCAAATCCTCGCTACACGGCGCTGGCCCGCACCACGCGCGCCGCGGCCATCCTTGTCGAGCCGGAATTTCAGGAGATCGCGGCCGCCACGCTCCGCATCAAGAATCCCTACCACGCATTTTCGCGTGCGCTCGGTCTTTTCTATCAGCCGCCGGTGTACGCACCAGGCATTCATCCCACAGCCATCATCGATCCGACTGCCGAGATCGGTCCGGATGCGCACATTGGCGCTTACGCTATCATCAGTCCCAACGTGCGCATCGGTTCTCATGCAACAGTTCTGCCGCACGTCGTACTCTATCCCGGCGTGAAGGTAGGAGACCACTTTTTCGCACACGCGCACGCCGTCGTCCGCGAGAACTGTGTTCTCGGCGATCACGTCACCCTCGAAAACGGCGCTATCATCGGCGGGGATGGATTTGGTTTTTCCAAGAACCACCACGGCCATTGGGAAAAGATTCCGCAATCGGGCCCAGTGCGCATCGGCAGCCGCGTGGATGTACAGGCCAACGCCACGATCGATCGTGCTACGGTTGGCGCAACGGAGATCGGCGACGGGACGAAAATCGACAACCTGGTGCAGATCGGTCACGGCTCACGCGTGGGCAGCAATTCCCTGCTCTGCGCGCAAACCGGCCTCGCCGGATCTTCGGTCATCGGCAATAACGTGATCCTCGCCGGCCAGGTGGGCATTGCCGGCCATTGCACAGTCGGTGACGGCGTCATTCTCACCGCGCAATCCGCGGTCTCGCACGACGTTCCCCCCGGCAAGATGATCTCCGGCTCGCCCGGCTTCGATAACCGCATCTGGCTTCGCGCGGTCGCCATCTTTCAGCGTCTACCGGAACTGCTCAAGCGTCTCGATCGCCTGGAAAAGGCGATCACCGGGCTGCTCCCGAAAAGCGATGCCGGCGCCGGCAAAGAGGGCCTCGACCAGTGAAGCGCCGCGCCGTCGTGCGTCTTGGGCTCTGCGCCGCTGCTCTGCTGTCAGCGTTTCTGTTCTCAGCGTGCCACTCCTACCACATCGACACGACCATCGAAAACCGCACCGGCGCGCCCATCCAACTGCTCGAAGTGGACTATCCTAATGCCAGTTTTGGCGTCGACTCTCTGGCCGTTGGCGCGGATTTTCACTACCGGTTCCAGGTGCGAGGCAGCGGCCAATTGAAACTCTCCTACACCGCGGCAAACGGCAAAACTGTCCAAATTTCCGGTCCCGGTTTGTTCGAGCGCCAGCAAGGGAAACTCATCATCGTTCTCGAGCCGAGCGGCAAAGCCGAATTCAGTTCAGCTTTACTCCCACATGCCTGACTGGGCAGCTTCGAGAATGCTTCCAATCCGTGGGAAACCACTCTCGAAATTGCCAACAAACTCTTTCCAACTGCTGATGTTGCAGCAAATCCGACCGGCAAGAAAATGCGGAGGGTCGAGTTGCGCACAGCGTCTGCAACGCGTCTTCGGCTCGCGGAACCGTGATCAGTGCATCACGCTGCCAAACAGCGGCGATTGCAGCAGGCTGCTGAAGTCCGTTTCAGAAGTAGCAAAGTGGATAGTAAGATTTCCCGCGCTTGAGCCGATGTCGGTGGCGTTCAGGGCTGTCTTCTCGGCATCCGATGCGCTCATCTTGCGCACCATCACCGCTGCCGACAAAAGCGACGAAATGGTCGCCGCGGCAAACGTGTCGCCGGTCTCAATCGTCAGATCGAACTTTACTCCGTGCTGAAAATCCATCGAATACCACGACGCTTCCAGCCGCTTCTTCACGGTGTCGAAGTCGGTCAGCGAACCGGCCTGGCCCAAAAGCTGCTTCAGCATGGTCTGGGTCCCTTTGTCGTCCAGGATGCTCCACAGCGGCGCGCTGTCTACGCTCTGCATCGCATTCATCAGGGCGCCGTTCGTGAGCAGGCTTGGAGCCATGCCATCGCGGGCATCCAAAGCCTTGTTCACTGATTCTTTGCTCCCGAAGATCATGGTGGAAGGATCTACAAAGCAGAGCACCATGCCCGTCTTAGTCATCGGGTAGACGCTATTGGCCCGGACCATGGTCGGCTTCACCTTCTGGCGGCGGAAGGTAGCCAATATTGCCTGCGTATCGAACTGGCCTTGCGCAACGCCGACGGTCTGCAGCGCATCGCTGCCCGGCGACGGCCGGAAGAGCGCAAAAGCAAGCTCATCCACGTCGTGATTCTCGTTCAGTCCCGAGTGGCTCAGCGCTTCGTCGAACTGTTTCAGCTCAGGCGGCATCACGCGGTTGCGCAGATTCATTGCCGCCGTCGAATTTTGCATCGCGTGATAGTCGACCACCACCAACTGCTGCACGTCGTGCGGAATCGCACCACGCGCATCGGTAGAGAGCTGGGCGGCAAAAGCCGCAGTCCCCGCCCCGAGCAGGATCGATGCCATAGTGCACTTCGCTAATATTTTGAACAAGTTCTTCCTCCTGCTTGAAAACAAACTAATTAGAGCCGCCGCCTGCAACGCCGCTGGCCCATGTTCTCAACCCATCGCGGTTGAGCAACCATCCCGTTCTATTTTACCGGCGAATTGCCGATCCGACTTGGTGAACACGCGCGAGGAATCAAATCTCGCATCGTCGTTATCGGCTTTCCGGCCATACCAGAGGGCGTCTCAGGCAACGTTCGAGAACCTTTGTATCCTCGTCAAACCCACTTAATTGACGCATCCACGCGCTTTCCCGCTCACAAGCCGCTTCAGGAATCAGGCCGATCACCTCTCCTTCGGCAAGTGCAACCTTGTGCCGTGCCGCCAGGCTCAAAACCTTGCGGTACACCTCGGAGATCGGGGTCGCGTCGAAATCCGTGATATTCATCGATAACTGCGCGCGTCCCTGGGCCATCACGCCCATTGCCTTTACGCCTTTCAATCCGCCGCCCGCCGCACGGACTTCTTTCGCAATCGCTCGCGCCATCGCCACATCGGCCGAATCGAAGTAGATGTTATAGGCCACCAGGAACTTGCGCGCGCCCACGGCGCTGGCGCCGGCCGTGGGATGCAAAGCCGGCCCGCCCAGATCGGGCCGCCGCGACGGATCTTTCTCCACGGCGTCGCGCAGCCCTTCGAACTGCCCCCGGCGCACGTCCTCCAGATTAACCCGGTCCGGCCGAGCCGCGGCCGCTTCGTAGAAGTACACAGGTACGCC
The DNA here is from genome assembly GCA_049592335.1 of Occallatibacter sp. GTDB lineage: Bacteria > Acidobacteriota > Terriglobia > Terriglobales > Acidobacteriaceae > Telmatobacter. The sequence goes on along the minus strand of JBAWFY010000725.1, from coordinate 11,001 downwards.
AAACCTCCGCCAGATTTCAAGGCCTGCCTGCCTGGCCAACAGCACGCACTGTTCCAGTTTGATGCCCTTCACGGGCACAAACGGAATCACATCCGCTGCGCCAATGCGCGGGTGAACACCCTGCTGGCGGGTCAGGTCGATGGTTTCCGCTGCCCTGCCCGCGGCGCGCACCGCTGCTTCCACCACTGCGGCCGGCGCCCCCGCAATGGTCACCACTGAGCGGTTGTGATCCGCGTCCATCGACCAGTCAAGCAGATGCACGCCATCGACCCGCATCGAGGCGACAATTGCCTCCACGCGCTTGGCGTCGTTCCCCTCTGAAAAATTGGGGACGCACTCGATCAGCGTTTCATCCATCTCTGTGCTACTTCCTAGCGCTTCGATCCGCTTTCAGGCTCGGCTTACTTTGTTCTCTCGGTCCCTTGGTCCCTGTTTCGCTCATCTCCAAAGCGTGTAGCCTATCTGGACCTGAATACTCGCATTCACGCCGGGATTGCGGTCGCCAAGAGAAGCCGATGAAATATGAACCCCGTTGACGCCTAGATCGATCGATCGCCGGGAACGAAGGAAATAGTGAATTCCTCCGCCGCCCTGTGGCGAAAAATTCCACACGCTCGTGCCGCCGTCGACAGGAATGCTGCAAAAAGGCGGTCCCTGACAGCTTAAGTAGTTTGGCGGAAACTTGTGGGTCGTATAGATCAACCCGCCAGCCGCCTGGAACCATGGCTGAATGCGTCGTGAATGAGTTACGAAGTTCCAGCGGAAAATGACCGGCGTCAGGCTGACTCCGCGAAACGTTCCGCCGCCGTAAGGAAACTCACAGGTATTGCTGGGAGGATTGTCGCAACTGTACGGCTGGTCATGCGGCGGCGGCGTATAGGCCTGCCACAGAGGCATGATGTTACCGCCATATTCAAACTGCCCGCTCAGGAAGCCCGCATGCGCAACCGGGGAAAGAATCTTCAACAACTCAAATCCGCTCCAGAAGAACTTATAGCTGGAGCGATTCCCCACTCCCGTTCCCCAATTCACAAAGGGGCCGTACTCCCAGCTCTGGCGCCTTCTCACCTCTTCGACGGGATCAGCCGCATCGGGAAGAGGTCCAGGGAGCATCTTTATTGTTTCGCCAGGATCAACCCCGGGCGTCGCTGCCCCGACTCCTGTCTGCGCCGCTGCCACCGTTGCTCCCGCCATACCAACAAGCAACACAACCCACCAGATCCCCCGCAAAGCGTTTTCCTCCCAGCCTCTGTTTTGTTCCCTTGTTCCCCGCTTTTCTCTTCTCTGTTCTTCCCAAAAAAAGACCGCCTCAACCGGGCGGCCTCGTCTTCCCATGCCACGCGGCCCCATCAACCGGCTGCGTGCTCCATCTGTTCGGCGTCCATATCGAAGTTCGAGTAGACGTTCTGCACGTCGTCCAGATCCTCGAGGACCTCCATGAGCCGCACCATCTGGCTGGCGGCACTGCCCTCAAGCTTTGTATACGTCGATGCAACCATGGTGATTTCGCTCATCACCGTCGGAATTCCCGCCGCCTTGATGGCTGCGGAAACCGCCTCATGCGCGCCCGGCTCGGTGACAATCTCCCAGGTCTCGCCCTCATCGTTCATGTCTTCTCCGCCGTTCTCCAGTACGATGTCCATCAACTTCTCTTCGCTGGCTGCGGACTTTTCAACGGCAATAAGACCCTTTTTGGAAAACATGAACCGGACCGAGCCCGACTCGCCAAGATTGCCGCCATTTTTTGCAAACGCGTGCCGAATCTCGCTCACCGCCCGGTTGCGGTTGTCCGTGAGCACGTCCACAATGACCGCGACCCCGCCCGGGCCGTAACCCTCAAACGAAATCTCCTCGTAGTTGACGCCTTCCAATTCGCCGGTGCCGCGCTGAATCGCCCGCTTGATGTTATCGGCCGGCATATTCTCGGCTTTGGCGGCGGCTACTGCGGTACGGAGCCTGGCGTTGGTGTCAGGATTGCCACCGCCCTTAGCGGCGACAGCAATTTCCTTCAGGAGACGGGTGAATATCTTGCCGCGCTTAGCGTCCAGCGCGCCCTTCTTGTGCTTGATGGTGGCCCATTTCGAGTGGCCAGACATAGGAACCTCAAATGCAATGAAAATAACGGTGTTCTTTCGAATCCCGACAAGTGAGTATACCATTCGCGGCGATAGCCGAGTGCGGCCGCAAGGCCGCCTCTTGAGCGCGGAATTCGCCCAATTTAGAGAACTGCAGAAGATTCCTCAGACTACGAGGGGCCCTGGGCTCATCACGAGCCCAGGGCTCTCCACGCGTTCAGCTTTTGGCCCAGGTTTCCTATGCTGCTCGACGGGCCTGCGTCGTTAGGGCGCGATCTTGCAGTAACGCTTTCCATCAACCACTGTGACTGTGCCGATCTTGTTCATCGCGTGGCAGGCAGCTCCAGCCGGCAACGTCGAAGGCATGAAGTTGCATGTATATTTGCCGCCCCCGCGAGGCACCAGCGTTCCGCTCACGCCGTTTGCTTTGCACTCGCCGCCAGCCTGTGGCGTGCCGGTAACCGTCACCATATCCCGAGGATTTACGGCCTTTCTCTCGGTAAGGCTGTTCGCTGCTCCGTTATTGCCGCCTTTATTGTTCGGGTTCTGCGGAGCAACCGGATTGAAGGGTGGATCGGGAACATTGATCGGCGGCATCGGCGGGGCCGGGTCCGGCGGTAAAGTGCAAAGCGGCGGACAATACTTATCCGTGACAGCCAGTACAACATTGCTGCAGCCGACGATGATTGTTGCCACAACAGCGGCGCGAACCAGGCGATTCAGCATATGGTCCATCATTTCTCCTCTGCAGTTTCCATACGAACGGGAAAAAGCCTTATGGATGGGCCCGGGGAATCGTCGAGCAATCAAGGAATCTCGCAATCATAGGAACCAGAAGAATCCCTGTCAATAGTCTGAGCGCTAGTTTCTAACCGCGAGTTCCTGCAAGGGAAGAACCCGCCTCTTCTCGCAAAGTTTCGGCAGCGGCGCAGATTTGACCGGACTTATTGACGGGATCCGGGGTCGAGCAAATCAATTTGCCGACGTCCATTCTTCACGACGCGAACACCTCTGCCTCGCGCAAACCAGCACCGGCGCGGTCCTTTTTAGATACGATTGCATCTTCCGCTGCGATCGGCCACGGAATTGACAGCTCCGGATCGTTCCAGAGAATCGTCCTCTCGCCCGCCGGAGAGTAATAATCCGTCACCTTGTAGGCGAAGCCCGCCACATCGCTCAGAACGAGGAATGCGTGCCCGAATCCTTCGGGAATCCAGAGCACCTTTCCGTCTTCGCCACTCAGCTCCACGGCTGTGTAGCGACCAAAATGCGGAGAGCTGCGGCGCAGGTCCACGGCCACGTCGAGCACAGCACCATGTGTCACGCGCACCAGCTTTCCCTGCGGCTGGGCAATTTGATAATGAATGCCGCGCAGAACGTTCTTTCTCGATATCGAGAAATTATCCTGCACCCAATTTGCAGGCAGCCCGGCCTCGGCAAACTCGCGCAGGTTGAAGGTTTCGGAAAACGCGCCCCGTTCGTCGCGGTAGACCGCTGGCGTCAGTAGCAGCACATCGGGCAAAGTAGTGGCTTCGATCTTCATTCTTCGCTTCCCGCCCCAAAATACGGCTCGCGCAAAACAGCCAGCAAGTATTGCCCGTAGCCGCTCTTGGCGATCGGCACGGCCAGCGCCTCAAGCTGCGCAGCATCGATGAATCCCTGCCGGAAAGCAATCTCCTCCGGGCAGGCGATGCTCAGCCCCTGCCGCCGCTCGATGGTGTGCACGAACAGGCTGGCTTCGAGCAGCGTGTCATGCGTGCCCGTATCGAGCCATGCCATGCCGCGGCTCATGATCTCGACGTTCAGCTTACCTGCCTCGAGATACCGCCGGTTCAGGTCGGTGATTTCAAGTTCGCCGCGCGCCGAAGGCTTCAGCGTCTCCGCGATCTTCACTACGTCGCCGTCGTAAAAGTACAATCCGGTCACCGCGTAGCGTGATTTCGGCGCCTTCGGCTTTTCCTCCAGGCTCACAGCACGCCCGGTCCGATCGAACTCTACGACGCCGTAACGTTCAGGGTCTTCCACCGGATACGCAAACACCGTCGCGCCATCCTTCAACTGCGCAGCCTTCTGCAACTGTTTCGAGAAACCCTGTCCGTAGAAAATGTTGTCGCCCAACACCAGCGCGCTCGTGTCGCCGGCAATGAAATCGCGCCCGATCAGAAAAGCCTGTGCCAGCCCCTCCGGCTTCGGCTGCACTGCGTAGCCGATCTCGATTCCCCAGCGCCGCCCGTCTCCGAGCAAATCTCTGAAGCGCTCGGTGTCCTGCGGCGTCGAGATAATCAGAATCTCCCGCAGCCCCGCCAGCATCAGCGTCGACAGCGGGTAGTAGATCATCGGCTTGTTGTAGACAGGCAGAAGCTGCTTCGACATCACGTGAGTGACGGGATAAAGCCGCGTCCCCGATCCGCCTGCAAGAATGATGCCTTTCATCCGTCGATCCTCAACCTACTGAAGGGTACGGGCTTCAGCCCGTACGTTAAAGAAGTCAAAAATATCCAGGGCTTTAGCCCTTGAGCTCCGCCCGCTCGGCGTAGTTCTTCTCAATCCATTCGCGATATGCGCCTGTGCGCACGCTATTCACCCACTCGCCATTCTCCAGATACCAGCGCACCGTCTTGCGCAGCCCAGATTCAAACTGCTCCGCCGGCTTCCAATCCAACTCGCGCGCAATCTTGCTCGCGTCAATTGCATAGCGCCGGTCGTGCCCGGGCCTATCAGCCACATAAGTTATAAGACTCCGCCTCGACCGGCCAGGTCCCGGCCGCATCTCATCCACCAGATCGCAGATCGCCGTCACCACATCGATATTCGCGCGCTCGCTGTTTCCGCCAATGTTATACGTCTCGCCCGGCTGGCCACTCTCAAGAACCCTCCGGATCGCCGCGCAGTGATCTTCGACGAACAACCAGTCGCGCACATTCTCCCCATCGCCGTAAACCGGCAGCAGCTTGCCTTCGAGCGCGTTCAGGATCATCAGCGGAATCAACTTCTCCGGAAACTGAAATGGCCCGTAGTTGTTCGAGCAGTTCGTAGTGAGCACCGGCAGCCCGAAGGTGTGAAAGTACGCGCGGGCCAGGTGATCCGAGCCGGCCTTCGAAGCAGCATAAGGACTGTTCGGCGCGTAGGGCGTCGTCTCGCTGAAGGCGGAATCGCTTGCACCAAGCGTCCCGTACACCTCATCCGTCGATACATGCAAAAAACGAAATCCTGCCCGCCCCTTTTCGTCCAGTTCCGCCCAGTACGCCCGCGCCTGTTCGAGCAGCGTAAAGGTCCCCAGCACGTTGGTCCGGACAAAGCCTTCCGGCGAAACAATCGACCGGTCCACGTGGCTCTCGGCGGCAAAATGGACGATGGCGCGGGGCCGGTGTTTGCGCAAGAGCGAGCTCACAAGCTCCGCATCGCAGATGTCCCCGCGCACAAGCGTGTAGCGCGCACCGTTCTCGACGGATGCAAGATTAGCCGCATTGCCTGCGTAGGTCAGCAGGTCGAGATTCACGACCGGCGCGCTGCTCTCCTTCATCCACGCGAGCACGAAATTCGAGCCGATGAATCCTGCCCCGCCCGTGACCAGAATCGTCTCGTTCAAGCTGTGCATTCGAACCGAGTATACGGCACAAAACACGCTACATGCGCAGGCAGAATCCCTTGACGTTCCCCGCCGCCACTCTCTGCGCGAAGGAAATTCAGCATCGACGGCAGTTTTTCGCTATATTAAAAAGGAGCGCAGTTTCCGGAAGCGGCCGGGCTGCTCACGTAAAGCTCTCCACTCAGCGCAGAGCGATTTTCATAGATGAAATCGCAGCGTGGATGTGTATTCACGATTGGAAGTGTGCACCGCGACCAAAATTTGCACTTAAGGGATGCCATGGAACACTCAGACTGTCGTCTCCGCGCTCCAGGGCCGCAAGGCCTCTATCACCCACGGGATGAGCATGATGCCTGCGGCATGGGCCTGGTCGCGAATATCCGCGGCGAAAAGAGCCACGAGATCATTCGCAAGGGCCTTGAGATCCTCATCAACCTGACGCACCGTGGCGCGGCGGGTTGCGACCCGGAGACGGGCGACGGCGCCGGTATCCTCATTCAGATTCCTCACGATTTCTTTGTGCGCGAGTGCGCCGAGCAAGGCATAACCTTGCCCGAAGCAGGTTTCTACGGCGTTGCCATGTGTTTCCTGCCCGTGGAGAAACACATCCGCCTGCAATGTGAAGGCGTCTTCGAGCGCATCGCCCAGGAAGAAGGCTGCCAGGTTCTGGGCTGGCGCGACACGCCGGTGAACGGCGACGCCATCGGCCGCGAGGCTCGCCGCTCTCAACCTTATGTCGAACAATTGTTCGTCCGCCGTCCGCAGGACCTCGACGAGGAACAGTTCGAGCGTTTGCTTTACCGCGTGCGCCGCCGGACTGAGAACGAAATCGCCGCCTCGGACATCGAGGACAAAGATACCTTCTATGTCCCTTCCTGCTCCTGTCGCACCATCATTTACAAGGGCCTGATGCTGGCCCCGCAGATTGAGAAGTTTTACTTCGAGCTGGCCAATCCGCTCGTTACCAGCGCACTGGCGCTCATTCACCAGCGCTTTTCGACGAATACCTTTCCGAGCTGGAAGCTGGCTCACCCCTATCGCTACGTCTGCCACAACGGCGAGATCAACACCATCCGCGGCAACGTCAGCTGGATGAATGCCCGCCAATCGGTCTTCCAAAGCCCGCTCTTCGGCGACAAGATCAACGACCTCTATCCCATCGAAATCCCCGGTGGCAGTGACTCGGCTTCGCTCGATAATGCTGTCGAGTTCCTTTACCAATCCGGCCGTTCCCTGCCCCACGTGATGGCCATGCTCATTCCCGAAGCGTGGGCCGGCAATCCGGACATGGATGAGGATAAGCGCGCATTTTACGAGTACCACGCCTCGCTGATGGAGCCGTGGGACGGTCCTGCAGCCATTGCATTCACCGACGGCAAGGTTATCGGCGCCACACTCGACCGCAATGGCCTGCGTCCCGGACGCTACGTCGTCACGAAGGACGATCTTGTCGTGCTTGCCTCTGAGGCCGGCGTCATCGAAGTTCCCGCAGAGGACATTCTGAAGAAAGGCCGTCTGCAGCCCGGCCGCATGTTCCTCGTCGACACGGTGCAGCAGCGCATCATCTCCGACGCGGAGACAAAGAAGGCACTGGCCAGTCGCAAGCCCTACGGCGAATGGCTCAAGCAGCAGCAGGTCACCATGGACTCGCTGCCCGAGCCGGCGCGAATCATCGCCTCCAATCCCGAGACTCTGCTCCGCCGCCAGCGCGCATGCGGTTACAGCGAAGAAGACCTGCGCATTCTGCTCACGCCCATGGCCACCGATGGCGCCGAGCCTGTTGGATCGATGGGTACGGATGTGCCACTGGCTTGCCTTTCCGACCGCCCGCAGCCGCTTTTCAATTACTTCAAGCAGCTCTTCGCGCAGGTCACAAATCCGCCCATCGACCCCATCCGCGAAGAGTTGGTGATGTCGCTAATCAGCTACATTGGCACCGAGCGCAACATTCTCGATGAGGCGCCCGAGAACTGCCACACCCTAAAACTTCCGCATCCCATTCTCACCAACCGCGATCTCGAGAAGCTGCGCCGTGTCTCATCCGGCGATCTTCTGGCGATTACGTTGCCCGCGCTGTTTCGTGCCGAAGATGGCGAAAAAGGCCTCAAGCACGCGCTCGACGATCTGAGTAACCGCGCTTCGCACGCCGTCGACTCCGGCTATACTCTGCTCATCATCCAGGATCGCGGCGTCGATGCTACCTACGCGCCTATTCCCAGTCTTCTCGCCATGGCCGCAGTCCACAATCGCCTGGTGAGAGAGCAGAAGCGCACCCAGGTCGCGCTCATCATCGAGAGCGGCGAGCCACGCGAAGTCATGCACTTTGCGCTGCTCATCGGCTATGGCGCCAGCGCCATTAACCCGTACCTCGCCATCGAAACTGTCCACGACCTGAAGCGCCGCGGCTTGCTGCCGGAAAAAATCAGCGCCGAGCAGGCCGAAAAGAACTTCATCAAGGCCATCGACAAAGGCTTGCTCAAAACCTTCTCGAAGATGGGCATCTCCACGCTGCAAAGCTATCGCGGCGCGCAGGTCTTCGAAGCCGTCGGCCTCAACAAGTCGCTCATCGAGTCTTACTTCCCCGGCACCGCCTCGCGCATCGAAGGCGTCGGCCTCGGCGTGCTCGCGCGCGAAGCGCAGATGAAGCACGAGTATGCCTTCCAGCCGCTCACGGATTCTGAAACCGATCTTGTCGTCGGCGGCCAATATCAATACCGCGAGGGCGGCGAGTATCACCTGCTCAATCCCCTCACCATCAGCAAGGTGCAACACGCGGTGCGGCAAAACAACGCCGCCACCTTCCAGGAATACACAGACCTGATCGACGGCCAGAATCGCAATCTCTGCACACTGCGGGGATTGCTCAAGCTCAAGTATGCCGAGAAGCCGATTCCGCTCGAGGAGGTCGAGCCGGCCAAGGAGATCGTCAAGCGTTTCACCACCGGCGCCATGAGCTTCGGCTCGATTTCCAAAGAGGCGCACGAAACTCTCGCCATCGCCATGAACCGTCTTGGCGGTATGTCGAACACCGGCGAGGGCGGCGAAGACGAGGCGCGTTTTAAGCGCGATGAAAATGGCGATCTGCGCCGCAGCGCTGTCAAGCAGGTCGCGAGCGGCCGCTTCGGCGTCACGACCAATTACCTCGTCAACGCCGACGAATTGCAGATCAAGATGGCGCAGGGCGCAAAGCCCGGCGAAGGCGGCCAGTTGCCCGGCCACAAAGTCGACGAAGTCGTCGCCAAGATTCGCTACTCCATCCCCGGCGTCGGCCTCATTTCGCCGCCGCCGCACCACGACATTTACTCGATCGAGGACCTCGCGCAGCTCATCTACGATCTCAAGAACGTCAATCCTCAGGCGCGCATCGCGGTCAAGCTCGTCTCCGAAGTCGGTGTCGGCACGGTCGCAGCGGGCGTCTCCAAAGCCCACGCCGATGTGGTGCTCATCTCCGGCGATACCGGCGGCACCGGTGCATCGCCGCTCAGCTCCATCAAGCACGCCGGTCTGCCCTGGGAACTGGGCCTCGCCGAAACGCAGCAGGTTCTCTTGCTCAACGATCTGCGCAGCCGCATTCGCGTGCAGACCGATGGCAAGCTGCAAACCGGCCGCGACGTCGTGATCGCTGCTCTGCTCGGCGCAGAAGAGTTCGGCTTTGCCACAATGCCCCTGATCTCAATGGGCTGCATCATGATGCGCAAGTGCCACTTGAACACCTGCGCCGTGGGTATCGCCACACAAGATCCAGTGCTGCGTGCGCGCTTCACCGGCACGCCCGAGCACGTCATCAATTTCTTCTTCTTTATCGCCGAGCAGATGCGCCAGCACATGGCCAAGCTTGGCTTCAAGACCGTCGACGAGATGGTGGGCCATGTGGAGAAGATCGATGTGCACATCGACGATGCGCACTGGAAAGCCAAGGGCATCGACCTTTCGTCGATCCTGCATGTGCCCACGCTTCCCTCCCGCGTGTCGCGCCGCCGCACCACCTGCCAGGACCATGGTCTCGGCGTGGCACTCGATCACGCGCTGATCGCGAAAGCGCAGCCTGCCCTCGAATCGCAGAAGAAGGTCGAAGCCAGTTTCGCCATTCGCAACGTGCACCGCACCGTCGGCGCCATGCTGGGCGGCGAAATCGCGCGTCGTTACGGCTCGGCCGGATTGCCCGACGGAACCATCCGCTACAAATTCCGCGGCTCGGCAGGCCAGAGCTTCGGCGCTTTTGTGCCCAACGGCGTCACGCTCGAGCTTGAAGGCGACACGAACGACTATCTCGGCAAAGGTCTCTCTGGTGGCCGCATCATCGCTTATCCGCCGAAGACTTCGAGCTTCCTGCCTGAAGAAAGCATTCTCGTCGGCAACGTCGTCCTCTACGGCGCAACCAGCGGCGAAGCCTTCCTCAACGGAATCGCCGGCGAACGTTTCGCGGTCCGCAACTCCGGCGCTACCGCAGTAGTCGAAGGCGTTGGCGATCATGGCTGCGAATACATGACCAGGGGCCTCGTCGTCGTCCTCGGTTCCACTGGCCGCAACTTCGCCGCAGGCATGAGCGGCGGCATCGCCTATGTCTACGACGATCAGGGCGACTTCTCCACCCGCCGCTGCAACAAAGCCAGCGTGGACCTCGAGCCTCTAGTCGAAGCCGCCGACATCGATCTCGTCCGCGGCCTGCTCGCTAAGCACGCCGACGCCACCGGCAGCCCACGCGCCGCGTGGGTCCTCGAACATTGGGCCGACGTGCAGCCCAAGTTCATCAAGGTATTCCCGCACGAGTACAAGCGCGTTCTCGGCGTCAAACGCGCGGAATCGGTTTACGCACCACCTATCATTTCGTCGCCTCTCGTGGCGGCCGCCACCGAGGTGCATCATGGGTAAAGTCACAGGCTTTTTAGAAATCGGCCGCGAGCAGGCCACGCGCCGCAAAGCCAACGAGCGCATCAAGGATTGGTTCGAAATCTACGAGCCGTTCCCCGAGGAGAAGCAGCGCGAGCAGGGCGCGCGCTGCATGGATTGCGGCGTGCCCTTCTGCCACACCGGCTGCCCGGTCAACAATCTCATTCCCGACTGGAACGATCTCGTCTACAACAACCGCTGGGAGACGGCCGTCCGCCGCCTGCACTCTACCAACAACTTCCCCGAGTTCACCGGCCGCATCTGCCCCGCTCCCTGCGAGGCCGCATGCGTGCTCGGCATCAACCAGCCGCCCGTCTCCATCAAGCTCATCGAGCGCTCCATCGTCGAGCGTGGATGGGACGAGGGCTGGATTCATCCCGAGCCGCCCGAGCAGGCCACCGGCAAGCGTGTCGCCGTCGTCGGCAGCGGTCCCGCGGGTCTCGCCGC
>JBAWFY010000724.1:0-9728 GCA_049592335.1 Occallatibacter sp. | reverse complement strand
ATCGCGCAAGCTTGTAGATTTGGTTATTGCCGAGTTCTCTGATGAAATGCCACGCAGGTGGGCCTCGCGTTCCATCCGCGACCGCGTTGCCCGCGCAGAGTACAACTCCGCCACGGACCCCGGCTCGCTGATCCCGGAACAGCACATCGCAGACGTCTGGAACGAATATGTTCAGAAGATCGGCGCTCCAAAGGAAACCATGTTGAATGCGGCCGAGGTCCACTATCTGCGCGATGCCCAATATGTGAGCGCTCAACTTTCCTGGACGAATGATGAGAAGGATATCTGGACGATACCGGGCGTCTTTGCGCTGGGGCCGGATGGAAAAGTGGCCAAAGGTTCGCGCGCTCTGGAAGCGATCAGGCTTCTCTGGCTGCTCGGCACCAACGAGGACGATTTTGCCGGTATCCACGCGCAGGTCAAGAAGGGTGTCCTGCTCTCGGATCTCTACTCTCACCCGGAAAGGCCCGCGCCCCCGGACCAGCGGAGCGGCGTTGTGATGGCCAGGATTGTGTCAATGCCCGTGCAAAACGCGGCCCTACAGTACATGCACGACCACGGCGCCCGCGCGCTCAACCACGCGATCGAAGACTTACTAAAGAACCTGCTTGCGAATTAGCCGACGACTCCGGCAAGTTTCTGCCAGCCTATCTGCGATCGCTGCCGTGCATGATCAATGCACCCTTGATCGATGGCGCGGTCAAGCTCTGCCGTCGTCCCACTCGCCCGTTTTCAAATACTCGTCAATCCCCTTCGCTGCCTTGCGTCCGGCACCCATGGCTAGAATCACCGTCGCCCCGCCGGTGACAATGTCGCCGCCGGCAAAAACGCCTCGCTTGGAGGTGCGGAGGGTTTCGGGATGGGCCACGATGTAGTTGTATTTGTTGGTTGCGAGATCGGGCGCCGAACTCTGGACGGTGGGGTTGGCAGTCGTTCCCACGCCAATGATGGCGACGCTGGCGGGAAGAATGAATTCTGATCCTGCGATGGGCACGGGACGGTGTCGGCCGCTTTGGTCGGGCTCACCCAGTTCCATGCGCACGCAGCGCGCGCCGGTGAGCCAGCCTTTTTCGTCGCCGATGAACTCGACAGGATTGGTTAACATTCGGAACTCAATGCCCTCTTCGCGCGCGTGCTTCACTTCTTCGTGGCGCGCGGGCATTTCCGTTTCTGATCGGCGGTAAACGAGCGTGGCCGTCTTTGCGCCCAGGCGCCGCGCGGTGCGCACCGCGTCCATGGCGGTGTTGCCGCCACCAACTACAATCACGTCGCGATCGCGGCAGTCGTAGATGGGGGCGTCGAAATCCGGAAAGCGATAGGCGCGCATCAGGTTGGTGCGGGTGAGAAATTCATTGGCCGAGTAGACGCCGTTCAGGTGCTCGCCAGGCACGCCGAGAAACACGGGCAGACCAGCGCCGGTGGCGACAAACACCGCGTCGTAGCCTTCCACGCGCATCAGCTCGTCGAGCGTGACGCTTTTGCCGACGACGACGTTGGTCTCAAATTCGACGCCCATGCGGCGCAGGTTGTCGACCTCTTCCCTGACGATCGATTTGGGCAGGCGGAACTCCGGAATGCCGTAGACAAGCACGCCGCCCAACTCGTGCAGCGCCTCAAAGACGCGCACATGATGGCCCTTCTGAAGGAGATCGCCCGCTGCCGAAAGCCCGGCCGGGCCGCTGCCCACGATAGCCACGCTCTTGCCGGTCGCCGGCGCGATGGCTGGCAGGCCAAGCTTGCCGCTCGCGCGCTCGAAGTCCGCGATAAACCGCTCCAGGTTGCCGATAGCCACAGGCTGGCCCTTCTTGCCCAGCACGCAGCCGCCTTCGCACTGGCTCTCCTGCGGGCACACGCGGCCCGTGATCGCGGGCAGGGCGTTGTCTTCGCGCATCTTTGCGGCCGCAGCCAGAAATTCGCCGGTCTGAATCAGCGCGACAATCTCCTTGATTTTGACGCCGACGGGACAATCCACCTGGCAGCCGGGTTTAGCGCATGCGATGCAGCGCGTGGCTTCGCCGACGGCGGCACGCGCCTCCAATCCCAGGTTCACCTCTTCAAAGTTGCGCGCGCGCACGTCGGCGTCCAGCTCCGGCATGTGCACCCGCGGAATCTTGAGGCGGTCTTTGGGAGAGAGTCCGCTCGCAGCGTCAACCACGGTGTTTCTCCTGAGCTGCAAGCTGGGCGGGCGAGTGCGCCGAATCCTTTTTTCGCGAAGCCAGCGAAGCGCGCAATTCCGCAAGCTCCTCCTCACGATGCTCTTCGAAGGCTTTCATCGATTGGCACTCCTGGCCACGGTACATGGCGTTGCGCTGCATGAGCACGTCGAAGTTCACTTGCGAAGCATCGAACTCAGGGCCATCGACGCAGGCAAACTTGCTCTGGTTGCCGAGCAGAACGCGGCAGCCGCCGCACATACCGGTGCCGTCGACCATGATGGAGTTGAGGCTGACCATGGTCTTGATTCCCAGTGGAGCGGTCAAGCGGGCCACGGCGCGCATCATGGGGACAGGGCCGACGGCGAGAACAAAGTCGAGCTTGCGACCGGCGGCGAGCAGTTCTTCGAGTTTCTGGGTTACCAGGCCCTGTTCGCCGTAGCTGCCATCGTCGGTGAGGATGAAGGCTTCGTGGCTTGCGGCACGCAACTCGTGCTCGAAGATCACCATGTCGCGGCTGCGAGCGCCTTCGATGAAGATGACGTGATTGCCGGTGTCTTTGAGGGCCTTTGCGGTGGGCAGAGCCATGGCTGTGCCCACGCTGCCGGCAACGATCGCGGCGGTGCCGAATTTTTTGATCTCGGAGGGATGCCCGAGGGGGCCGACGACGTCGAGAATGGCGTCGCCCTCTTCAAGCGAGTTGAGCAAGGACGTGGTTTTGCCCACGGCCTGTACCACAATCGTGATGGTGCCGGCGGCGGGATCGGCGTCCTTGATGGTGAGCGGAATGCGCTCACCGTTTTCCTTGATGCGCAGAATGACGAACTGGCCCGGCCGCTGCTTGCGCGCAATGCGCGGCGCGGCGATGACGAATTGACGGATATTGAGACCGGCAGTGCGGGCTTCCACGATTCTGTACACGATGCGAGTGTTCCCTCCGTGAAGTGCGCCTCGGCAGGCTCGGCACAGACAAGCGGCGCGCAGGCGTGGTTTCAGGGGCGCACCTGCGGCATGCTTCTTCAGGCCTGATTATTCAGGAATTACCCGCATTAGGGTTGTGACACGAATCACGCGGCGGAAGAGTCGGCCACGGCATCCGGGGAGGACGCCTGGAAGCTTTCGGCGTGCGTGGACCTTGCGCTTTCGAATCCCGGCGTATCGAATCCTGGCGTATTGAGGTGCGCAGGCCGCTTGAGGCGGATGGCGCCCAGTCTGCGACCGAGGGCATTCGAGGGCAGTTCGATCCACCGGAAGGACAACCATGAGAGCGGGAACATGAGAACGAAGGCCAGGCCCAGGACAGCGGCAAAAGGCATCCGGCCGTAGAACAGATGCACGCAATAGAGCAGCACGACGAAATGCCAAAGGTAGAGGCTGTAGGAGATTCGGGCTAGGAACTGGATGGGCTCCCATGCCAGAGCCTTTTGGCACCACCAGGAATGAAGACTGACCATCACGATGCCGCCGGCGCCGATGGCAGTCATCCACTGAGCGACCTCAGTCGATGCGCGGCCGAAGATGTGGCCGGTGAGCAGGATAAGGCAGGTGCCGCCGAAGAGGAAACAGCCTATGCTGGCAAAGCCGGCGAGGAACTTGGCGAAGCGCGGCAGGCCGCGATACCAGTCTGCGAAGCGGTTTCTCTCGCGGGCAAGAAAGATGCCGAAGACGAAGAGGGCGGCAATTTGAAATGAATTGTAGGCTTGGAGCGCCTCCGGGACAGCGGGCAAGCCGAAAAGAACGGCCAGGCAGGTGAGAGCGGCGGCAAGGCCCAGCGACCAGCGGCTCTTGAAGCGCAAAACGAGCCAGCACAGCGCGGGAAAGATAAGCGAGATGCGCATCTCCTGCACCAGCGACCAGATGGGACAATCGAACTGCTGGGTATTGTACGAGCCTACAAAAAGCACGTGCTGGCCGACGAGCCGCCAATCGACGGGTTCGGACCAGAAGGCGTGAAACCAGATGCTGCGGGTGACTGCGCCGTGCAACCAGAAGGCGCCGGCCACGGCCACGGCGAGAGCACCAAGATAAGGAACGTAGATACGGAAAATTCTCCGGACTACGAAAGTGAACCAGGCCTGCGGTTTTCCCTCGATGGCGGAAAGCGAGAGCACAAATCCGCTCAGCAGGAAGAAGAACATGATGGCTTCTGTGCCGAAGGGGGAGACCGCCTTGAGCAGATAGCCCGCCACAGGCGATGATGGCGGGGACTGCTGCGACCACAAAATCTGCAGATGGTAGACGACTACCGTCAGGGCGCCAATGCCCCGCAATGCGTCGAGCTGGAAGAGACGAGCCGGTTTCCCCGGAACGTGGAGTTGATTCGCCATGGGCTCTGCGTGCTAGTTCGGCGTATCGCCCGGGGGATGGGCAAAGGAAAAGCGCCTAACTGGAATGATAAGTGGTGAGGCAGGAAGCGCGAACGTTTCAAGGTAGTAAACCCGACACATCAGTACCGGAATGATTGGGTACTTTTCGGCCGTTGACACCGATTCCGGATGGACAGGGCGGGCCGCGCGAGACCCGGCGATCACCAAAGGCATGGGCGGCCCTAGGACCGCTGGCTCCGCGTCTCTAGCAGCTCGCGTTGACTACGGAACAGCCGGGGCGCGTGGGCTTCCATTTGGTCAGGAAGTCGGTGACGGCGGAGGATTCCATGCGGCGCATGGCTTCGAATTCGCCGTTCTTCTGGCTGTAGAGCAACTGGCCGTGCTCGCCCAGAACCGCTAGCGCGGGAACGCCCCTGCTGAGGGGAACACCGTATTTCTCGGCCAGGTCGAGGTTGGCGTCCTCGCGGCCAATGTTGATGTCGACCAGCACGTAATTCGCCTCCAGGATCGGCTTGTTGGTGGCGTCGTGGAAGTAGATGTCCAGCACCTGGCAGTCGGGGCACCAGTTGCCGCCGAAATCGAGCAGGATGCGGCGGTGCGTGGCGGCCGCGGTCTTGAGCGCCGCAGCGAGATCCACGCGGGCCTGCGAGGGATCGGGATAGATGGTGCGATCGGCGGAGTTGGCCGTGCTGGCCGTGAAGGCCACGAGCATTGCAAGGGCAAAAAGCTTAGCTGTCTTCATAACGGAGTCTCCGGGTTGCTTTCAGGATGCCACAGGCAGGCCTGAAGGCGCAGGATCATCGCAGGCCCGGCGGAGTCAGATCAGGTCCCCAACGCACTTTTGTGCGACAATATGGAGTTGAGAATAGCGCGTTGATTCACCCCTCGCGCGCGGAGGAATGTTCGATGGGCGATCTGCTTCAGCCATGGCATCTGATCTTACTGGCGATCGTGGCGCTTCTGGTGTTTGGCGCCAAGCGGCTGCCGGAGCTTGGCAAAGGCCTGGGCGAGGGGCTGAAGGGATTTCGCGAAGGCATCAAGGGTAATCCCGATCCGGGCCCGCAGGCTCCCGTGCAGCAGACCGCTGTCAATACCGCGCCGGCAAGCGCTCCGCCGCAGAGCGCAGCTCTCGCCGCCGGCAAAGCCAACTACCGCTGCCCAAACTGCAAGAATTTGGTTACGGCCATCGCTCCGAATGCAAATGTGCCGGACGAAAAGGGGTTCTGCCCAGAGTGCGGCAGCCAGTTCGATAAGAAGTCGGCACTGCTGTAGGCCGCCTTCAGGGGCTAAAACGCTTTCGATTAAGTAGTCCTGTCGGCGCGGTTGAAACCGCGCCCTTATATAAAACCCAAGAGCAAGCTTCGTTAGACAATGCCTGGACCATTCGGAATTCCAGGCTGTTTCCCCAATAGATTCGCCGATGCGCTATTGATTCTTGCAAAAGAAAGATTCTTGCGCCGTCCCCACGGGACTCCGAGTCAATCCGCGAGATCCGCTTTCCCCGCGCTGAAGCAACGGAAGGCGGGTTTATTGGTCTGCCTGGGCTGCGGGGCGGTAGCCTCTGGGGGCCGTGACCACCACGTCGGGCCGATCGACACGCACATCGATGGTGCGGAAGCGGTCGTCGTAGGGCGGGATGTGGCTGGCGTAGAGGAGCGTGTACTGATTGCGGGCATCGTCGGCGATTTTGGCGTAGCTCTTCTCGATGCTGTTGACGCCGCGCTCGGAAAACATTTCGCCGCCGGTCTCAGCCACGTACTTGTAGAGGATGTTTTCGTACATCTCGAAGGGGATGTGAAAACGATCGAGCCAGCCCTCGCCCCATTGGGCCGATGGGCCCACAATCGTGGCGTCGACGGAGATGTGGTTGGTGTCGAGATACCGCACCACTTCTTTCCAGCTGGCTTTGGAACCGTACTCCTTGCCGTCGGAGATCACGTAGATGATGCGCAGCCGCTCCTTGGGACGCGTGGAAAGCTCTTTGGCGGCGAGGAGAATCGCATCGTTGAGGGTATGAATCTCCTTGGGAAGGGTCATCGTGGGGCCGCCCGTCGAACCTCCCCTCTGCAGGGTGGGATCGACGCAATTGCCGTTCTGATAGATACTGCAGTTGGCAAACGGACTGCCGGTGTCGGGCACCATGGGATCGCTGCCGGTAGCCTGGGCCAGTGAGAGCACCATGGGAAGGCGCTGGCCTTGTGCGCCGGTAAAGCCGGTCCACTCCTTGGCGCCGTTGGTGTAGGTGAAGACCGCAGCCTCGTCGTAGGGCGTGAGCGCGCCCTGGATGGCGCCGAGGGATTCGTTTACCTCACGCATGTAATTGGAGGGCAGCGTCTGGTCCACGACGAAGGCGACCGACATGGGCCGTGGATCGACGCTGAAGACGCGCAGCGGAACATAGGTGTTGTTCTCGTATACCTTGAAATCGCGCCAAGTGAGGCCGGCAACGGGGTTGCCCTTGGTGTCCTTCACCATCACCGGAACCACGACTTCGGTGACGTGCACATGGATGGCGTTGTTCAGCGCAGCGATTCCTTCTTCCGGCGGCGTGTCCTGCGTGTCAGCCGATGGAGGCGCAGCGGCGGGCGGTTGGCTGGAGGGCGGCGGAGGCGTGGGCTGAGCGGTTTGCGGCTGGCCGGGGTTGCTCGAGCCCGGATTCGAAGAAGAACCAGCGGGAGCCTGGGGCGCGCCGATTCCCGGGGTGATGGGCCCCGCGCCGGGCAGCGGAGTGGGCGCCTGCGGGGTGGGAGCATCGGGCACAGACTGCTGATTCTGGGCCAGAACTCCTTGCCCCAGAAGGAGTCCGGCACCGAGAAGCGCTGCCAGCGAAATGGCTCTTGCTTGAACGATCACAGCGTTCCTCCCGGTCGAAATGCAAGCGCAGCTTGCGAGGTGAATGGTGTTAGCCCAGTGAACCGACCGCACCTGCCAGACTATCAGACGCATCAGACGGCTACAGGTCGCGGACCGTCCATGCCGGTGATCTGTTTTATGCTCTCTTGTGTGGGCAGGTTGTATGGTGCCCTGAGGATCGATCACTCGTCTAATGAGTTGGGATGCAATTGAGGAAGAACATTTTGGCGCTGGCATTGGGCTTGCCGGCCATGGCCGTAGCAGGATGGGCCCAGCTTGCGCCGTCGCCGGACGCGCCGCCGGTAAGTAACGCTCCCGCGCCGCCGCCGGATGAGACACCGCCCGCCGCAAAATTCAGGATCAACGTGAACCTGGTGGACCTGTTCTTTACCGTGAAGGACGGGAAGGGCGAGTTGGTGCCGCATCTGACGCAGCAGAACTGCTCGGTTGAGGAAAACAAACTGCCGCAGACGCTGAAAACCTTTGTGGCCGAAACCGATTTGCCGCTGAACCTGGGCATTCTGGTGGACACCTCGGGGAGCCAGGAGCGGCTGCTGCCGATGGAGAAAGATGCGGCGAGCCAGTTCATCCGGCAGGTACTGCGCGCCAAGGACCAGGCCTTCGTGGCGTCGTTCGATGTGAATGTCGATATGCTGCAGGACTACACTAACAGTCCGCGGCTGCTGACACATGCCTTGAATACAGCCGAAATTAATACGGCTGGCGGCAACGGATCGGGGATTCCCGGGTTGGGCGGCGGTCCGGTCCCGATAAGCGACCCCAAGGGCACGGTGCTCTACGACGCGATTTATCAGGCTGCGAACGACAAAATGAATCAAGAGACGGGCCGCAAGGCCATGATCATCCTGACCGACGGCGAAGACGAGGGCAGCGATCACAAGATCGGCGAGGCCATTGCGGCTGCGGAAAAGAACAATGTGATCGTTTACGTGATTCTGCTGGCTGATCGCGCTATGTATTGGAGCCAGGGCCAGGGCTACTACGGTTACGGGTATGCCAAGCGCATCTCCGACGAGACGGGCGGCCGGGTGATCGACGTAGGCAACAACGGCAAAAAGCTGGAGGCGGCGTTCCAGCAGATCCAGGACGAACTGCGCACACAATACGCGGCCACCTACGTGCCCAGCAACACCAAGGCTGACGGCACCTTCCGCAAGGTGACGATGAGCTGCCACAACGATCAGGGCGGGGAGCTGAAGGTGCAGTTGCGGAAGGGGTATTTTGCGCCGTCGCCGGACGACAGTGGGCAGTGAACGGCGGTGCATCGTGGACGGTGGCGGGGCCGCGCGCGCGGTTCACGGTTCAGCAGTTACCTACGACTGTCTGATTTTCGGACAGTGAGTTACCTTTGTTGCGGGAAGCCGTAATCTGGCGCACGGGAGCAGCTTTCGTTAGTATCGGCAGCGTTAAGAAAAACTTGAGGCCGCGCCGCAAAAAATCGCGGCCCCAGGCATTTCGGCTCCGAGGTAACCTGTCATGACTGTTCATTGCGCTGCCCAGGACGGTTTCGAGATCAGCCCGCGTTTCCGTCAAACGGTCGAGGAGCGTATCGCGCGTCTGGAGCGGGATGCCACGTCTGACGAGGCTCAGTTGGACCACCTCGACGACATCGACCACATCCGGCGGCACATGCGCCTGGTAGCTGCGCAGCGCGCCGAGGCGCTGCGCATGAGAATCTTTCTCGAGCGCGCCCGTACGCGCCAGCCGCGACCGCTGATCCAGCTGTAAAAACGGGGGTCAGGTTTCAGGGTTCAGTCTTTTCCGCCGATGTTCGCCGCTGCGATTCATGCGGGCCGCACTCCTCTCCGCGGCCCGCTGGTCGCCGGAACCTTTGAGACAGTTTCGGGGGCAGAATCATCCAGCTCTCTGAAAAAATCCATACTCCGCTAGAATCGACGCAAGGGTTGGGCGGCCTCATCCATGGCGAAACGATTCTCTGCGCTTGAAGCAAGCCACACGGAGTTCATCCTCAAGCAGCGCATCTTCTTCACCGGTTCCGCGGCGCGGGAAGGGCGCGTGAATGTATCCCCCAAAGACGGCGCCGCCTTGCGCATTCTGGGCGCGGAGCGCGTTGCGTATTTGGACCAGACGGGGAGCGGCAACGAGACCGCGGCGCATGTGCGCGCGCATGGGCGTCTGACGCTGATGTTCTGCGCGTTTGAAGGGGCGCCGATGATACTGCGTCTCTACGGCAAGGGCAAAGTGCTGGCGCGGGGCAGCACGGCCTACCGGGAGCTGCTGGATGCGGCCTTTGAGGGCGAGGAGCGGCCGGGCGCGCGGCAAATGGTGGTTCTGGAAATCGAGCTGGTGCTCACGTCGTGCGGATACGGCGTGCCGCTGTTCGACTACGCAGGCGAGCGGCCGACGTTGACGC
>JBAWFY010000723.1:0-10636 GCA_049592335.1 Occallatibacter sp. | reverse complement strand
ACTCGATGCGATCGCGCGCGCCACCCGCTCGCTATTGAAGGCTGCAAGATCTTCGAGAGAGCCGCCGCCGCGGGCCAGGACGACAAGATCGACAAGTTGTGAAGCGTTCAGGTCGGCAAGTGCAGATTCGATTTCCGCGGGCGCCGACTCGCCCTGCACTGAAACGGGATAAAGCAGAACATTCAATCCTGAGTGGCGGCGGCTTACGATGTTCAGGAAATCGCGGATGACTGCGCCGGCAGGCGATGTGACGATGCCAACCGTGTGCGGGAAGAGAGGCAGCGGTTTCTTGCGATCGGTCTCGAAGAGGCCTTCGGCTTTGAGCCGTTGCTTGAGCTGTTCGAAGGCAAGCTGCAACGATCCCGCGCCGACGGGCTCCATGGTTTCGGCTACGAGTTGCAATTGGCCGCGCTGCTCGTAGACACTGACGCGGCCGCGCACCAATACGTGCAATCCGTCTTCGGGGCAGAAGCGGAGGAGCATGGCCTGGCGGCGGAAGAGCACGATGGGAAGTTGGGCGCCTGCGTCCTTCAGCGTGAAGTAGACGTGACCGGAGGGCGCGGGGCGAAAGTTTGAGATTTCGCCTTCCACCCAGATATCGCCGTACTCCTGCTCGACGAGATCGCGGACCTGGGTTACGAGGTCGCAGACAGCCCAGATGCGGCGGTGTTCGCGCGGCTCCTCGAAGCGCAGTCCAAGCTGGTCGTCAGCTTCGGCGTGGTGCGCAAATGGATCGTGCGGGGTCACTGAAGATGAGTTTAACTGGTGCGGCGTCAGGCCGAAGTCTTGCGGCTTTCCACCATTTTGCGCAATTCGGCGGCGATGGCCGAGAAATTTGCGGCTGACTGGGCATCGAGGGAGGATTCGCCGGTGAAGGCAAGCTCCAATTCGCGCGCAAGATCGGTGCCCCGTGCAAGACCGAAGGATCCTAGTACGCCGGCCAGCTTGTGCGCCGCGGCTTGTGCCGCCTCGCGTTGCTGCGGCGCGAGCTCGCAGCCGGCGATGGCCATGGCAGCCGACTCGAGAACATTTACGCGCTCTATAATTTCCGGAAGAAATCGCTGCCAAAGGGCGTCCATGGCCTGCGAAAGGACCGCGTTCGCTCCGGTTTGGTCTGGAGGGTTCATCTCTTGTCTGGCTCTTTCCCGGGTCTCCAAATGCGAAGGCACCGGCTCACTCAGGTTGAAGAAGTCCATTGCCGTCTCACGAAAGATAAGCCGTCAGTTCCAGCCCAGGGCAGCGGCAATTTGCGAAGAAAGGGTCATCGGATCGAAGGGCTTGAAGAGAACCGCCTCGACGCCAAGGTCGGCAAACCGCCGCTGGTCGGTACTTTGCACTTTGGCCGTCAGCAGTAGGACAGGAATCCGCCGGGTGGCCTCGTTTTTGCGCAGTTCGCGGAAGGTGCTGGGCCCGTCCATTCCAGGCATCATCACGTCAAGCAGGATGGCGTCAGGCTGATACTCGGCTGCGCGCGCCAGGCCCTCGATACCGGAGCTGGCCCTGATGACCTCCCACCCCGCCACGCTCTCAAGACTCAGCGCTGCTACTTCGCGAATGTCGTCTTCATCATCGATGATCAGGACTCTGCGGATCACGGCGAAAGGCTCCTCTGCTTCCCGATGATTCCGACGCCGCGCGGATGAGGTCGAGGGACGTCGAGAAAATCCAGTTTATACATTCGGTAGGGCGGCTTCTTCCGCTACAGGATCCTGCGTTTGCCGCGTAGTGCGCAGCATGGTGAGCACGAAGGCCTCGAGTTGCTGTGGCTGAACGCGCGTTTTGGCAAGGAAATGCGTGGGGCCGAGGGTGAGGTGGCGCCGCTCGACGGGCGAAAGCTCGCGTCCGGAATAGACCACCAGCGGCAGGTGAGCGAGGCCGTCATGTTGGCGCAGCCAATCGACCACGTTGAAACCGTCGCCATCGGGCAGCCCGATATCGAGCACCAGCAGATGCGGTTGGAAGGCTGAACAGGCGTCGATGGTTTCCTGGAGCGAGTGCGCCGTTTCTACCTGGATGCCGGCGCGGGAAAAGAGTTCTCCGATCACCTGCGCCAGATCGTGATCGTCTTCGACGATGAGAACGCGCGCCTTGTCTCCCGACCCGCACAGTACGCGGGCCAATTCGTTGAGCAGCGGACCCTCTTGGGCCGCCTTGGCGACAAGGCCCTCCACTCCGCCCGGCAAAGGAGCAAGGTTTCGTGAGTCTTCCACGCTCAAAAGCACCACGGGAGTTCGGGAGTTCGCGTCCATACGGCGCAGCATCGGCAAAATGGACCAACCGTTCATCCCATCGAGCGAAGTATCGACGAGGATGGCGTGTGCGCCCTGCCGAGCGGCGGCGAGCGTCTGTTCAACGGTCGAAGTCTGCACGACGGAGTAGCCATGGCGGGCCAGCTGGGCGGCGGTCCGCATGCGCGTTTCCGTGTTGGCGTCGGCCAGCACAACTTTTCCGTGCGCGCTTTCAAGCTCTGGCGTAACGCCCTGTTCGATGACAGGCGCCGGGTGATACGGCAAAAAGATGCGGAAAGTCGATCCGCGCACAGGATTACGCTCGGCCCAGATGCGCCCGGAGTGTTGCAGCACGATCGTGCGGCAGATGGCCAATCCGAGGCCGGAGCCGCCCTTCTGACGCGAATCGGAGGCGTCCACCTGCTGGAAGCGGCCGAAGATCGTCTCCAGTTTGTCGGTAGGAATCCCGCGGCCCTGATCGATGACGGAGAAGATTACGCCGGTAACGCCCGGCCGTAGCATAACGCTGACTGGGGAATTCGGAGGCGAGAACTTGACCGCATTCGCGAGCAGGTTGGTGATGACTTGCAGCAGGCGGTCGGGATCGGCCGTGATCTCCACCCGCGTTGTGTCGTGGTTGAGCTTTACGCCGGCCTGCTCCGCCATGGGCTGCAGATCTTCGATTGCCTGCTTGATGATGTCGGCCAACTGCACAGAGCGGAAGGCCAGCGGCTCGCGCCCGCTCTGAATGCGCTCGAGATCGAGAATGTCATTGATGAGCCGCACCAGCCGGTCGGAGTTTGTAAGCGCGATGCGCAAAAGACTGGAGGCCTTCTCACCCACCTCGCCGAGCATGCCCGAGTTCAGCAGGCCCAAAGCTCCACGAATCGAAGTGAGCGGCGTGCGCAACTCGTGGCTCACCGTGGAGATGAACTCATCCTTCATGCGATCGAGAGCGTAGCGCTGGGTGATGTCGCGAAAACTGAGCACCCACCCCGTGAGGTTGCCACTCCCGTGGATGGGCGTGATCACATATTCAGCCGGGAACGAGTTGCCATCGGCGCGGAAGAAATTCTCTTCTGCGCCGGTGGAGTTCGGCAGGGCGGTAGCTTTGCGCAGAGGACAGTCCTGACTGCAGGCGCGCTCGTGAGGCGCCGATCCATGCAGTAAATCGTGCAGCGGGCGCCCGGTGAGCGATTCGGCCTTGGCGCCGAGCAGACGCCACGCCGCCGGATTGGCGAAGCGCACTTTGCCCTCGCGGTCGAGGCCGCAGATGCCGTCGGAAACAGCGTCAAGCAAAATCTCCTGTTGCCGGCGAAGGTCGTCGGCGCGGCCGCGTTCCTGGGTTCGCGCCAGCATCTGGCCAAGCGATGCGGCGGCAATTTCGACTCCGGCGATGGCCTCGCGATCCTCGCGCAGGCGGAAGCGGGAATAGAACTCGAGAACCGCAAGCACGCGGCTGCCGGCGCGGACGGGCACGGCCCAGCCGGAAACCATTCCATGCTGAAGGGCATCGGCAATACGCGGGCTGGGAGGCAGGGTGTCAAGGTCGGCAAACCACACGGCGTGGCTTTCATTCGAAGCCCGCTCGGCAAACTCCGAGCCCTTCCTGAGCGCAAGGCCGGTGCTGCGCTGAACGAAGTCCTGGATCGTGGGTGCGGGAATTCCCCATGCCGCTCCGAATTCAAGTTGTCCTTGCGCTGCATCGACAATCCACTCAAAGCCCAGGTCCCATCCCTGCAAATTGCAAAGGGTTTCGAGGATGCGCTTGCCGGCCTGTTCGCCAGACGGGTTGTCGCCCACGATCTGGCTTACGGCAAGTTGCAGCGCCAGCCGATTCTCGCGCTGCTTCTGTTCTGTGACATCGCGCAGCAGGCAGCGAACCGCAAGCGGATTGCCCGCTTTCTGACGACGGCTGAGGCTGATTTCCAGATCCAGCACGCGCCCATCCGAAGTATGGTGGCGGAATGGCGCCCGTTCCACCGGCTCGCCATCCAGCGCGCGGCGGAAGAGCCCGAGCAAATCGGTCCGATTGCTGGTGGAGAACAACTCCTCGAACGAAGGCAAAGCCAGCATCGCCGTTCGATCCAGGGCGAAGTATTGCTGCCATGCGGGATTGGCGTAGAGAAACTGACCATCGGGGCTGAGGGTCGCGAGCATTTCGCTTGAGTTCTCGAAAAGATCGCGGTAACGCTCCTGAGACTCGCGCTGGGCTCTCTCGCGCTCGCGTTGCGCCAGTTCGCGGTGGGCTCGCTCGAGTTCGTGCTGCACCTGCTGGTATTTCTGTTCCGCCTCCGCGCGCAGGGTTTGCGCCTGCTCCACTTCATAACGCGCTTTCTCGTACTCGCGCTGCGTCTGCTCGGGCTCCGGTTGCGTCTGCTCGCGCTGCGGAAGCGCGTTCTGGTCCACAGCCGTGACGACAATGCCGAATACTTCGGCTGTAGCATCGCGCAGGGGAGAGACATGGAAAACGATCTCTACGTAGTTACCGTCCTTGTGGCGAATCTCCGTGCTGAAGGCGGGCGCCACGCCCGGCGGCAGCATGCGAACACAGGCGAGATAAGCGGCGATCTGGCCAGCCCTCGTGAATTCCGGGGGGCGAATTACGTGACAGAGCTTCTGGATCTCAGCTGTGAGGCGGTCGCACTCTTCTGAAGCCAGGAGTTCACCCTGGCCCCACAACTGCTCCAGTTCGCTGGCGGTGTACCCAAGTAATCGTTCGGCCGCAGGGTTCGAGTAGACGACGTCTCCCTGAAGGTCCAAGGCAAAAACCGCCGGCCCAGCCGATTCCAGCAGGTGACGCAGGCCTTCATCGGCGTACGTCATCCGGTAGGCGGAATTGCCGTGAGAAGCGTGTACGACGATCCGGATGAGGAGGTACGCGAACATCAACGTACAAACCGCAGCCAATGTGACAGCGAGCAAATTCCATGGATAGAGATAGAGCAGGCGTCCCACGACGGCACCGGCCAAAAGCGCCAGGATGAAAACCCTAACCATGACCCAAGGGCGGGAGACACCGGTCCGCTCCTTCTTTTTGGGTTCCTCCCTTGCGTCTTCTTCGGCTTGGGGCGGGCTATTCAGCAGCTCGAACATGGACTCTTGCTTCTTTCCCCTGTCTTGGGCCCAGCGGCACGCGCCGCAGTCCTATGCGGTGAAGTCGAAATCGCGGCCTAAAGCGTTCACCCGGGACACGGTCCTATTTACTTGCAAGTGCGTTTCAAGCCCCCGAACCGAAAGGAACCCTGCTCGGCGGATCGAAACCGGGCTTCGCCTTGGGCTAAAGGTCCGGACATCAACGGCGTTGCGATTGCGACGGTACGTTTCGCACGTAGTATAAGCGCTCAATCCGCAGAAAGAACGTGGTATCGCTCCGCACGTCGCCAACCAGTTACCGGGTCAGCCCCGCAGGGCCGCATTTCCGCTTAGGGCGGGACGCTGGCTGGGTCCAGTTCGTCCGGCTTTTAAATAGCAGACGCTATTTGCTAACCTCTCCGCGGAAAGGCCGGGGCGCCAGTTGCAGCATCTGGGCCGGATTAGATCTTTGTTGCTTGCTGCATTTTATAGTGGCAGCAAGCACAGGGGTTGGCAAGGACTTTCGTGGGTTGCCGCGCCACCCGAAAGGACTAGTTCTTGGTGGGTTCAAAGGCTGGAATGCGCGCCAGCAGCGGCGTTAGCGCAACCGTGAGGAGCACCACAGCGGGCGCGGCAACCAGTAACCAGGCCAGGAGGGCCTGGCCGGCAAGGCCGCTCAGAGACGTGGCCATGTGCAGGCTGGGCAAATGCAAAAAGGCGCGGGGCGCAAATCCGGGAGCGGAAGGCAGCAGGCGCCGTCCCAGTCGAACAAAAGGCACAATGAGTACGAGTTGCAGCGGCATCACCGCGTAGTTGGCTGCCTGGATGACGGGAAAATTGAGGCGAAAAGCAAAAGCCAAGGCGGCGCAAAGAACGGTAGGAACGCCCACCACCGGGATGCAGCCGACGGCGAAGCCGAGCGCCAGCGTGAGCGCCAGGCGCCTGGGCGAGATGCCCTGACCTAGCCAGAGGCTCGCTCGGTGCGTCGCATTTGCCGCAAGCTTGACCATTTCCCCCCGCAGACCCATTCGCAACGTTCTCTCCAAGGTATCGACACTCGGAATTCAGTTTTGTTATCCCCAGATGAACTTTGGAGTCAGTGGAATCAAACTACTTACCGTTGGATGCACGTAGCGATCGGTTTGGATTCACTGCTTTATCCACAACCATAAGCCGGCGAATCGTCCAGCGAAGGTGGTGGCTCATTCACTTGTTCCTCTCGCTCCAGCGCGCTTTCGTCCCCGTATCGACCTCCGCAAACACTGCCACGTAGTCCAGCAATTGGCTGCGCGTCTCTTGTTTCTCTTATCTGCGATAAACTTGGAGCCGATGAGGGTGTTTGGGATCGATTGCGGAACAGAAGTAACGGGATTTGGTGTTGTGGAGTCGCGCGAGGATGCAGCAATGCCGGAACTTCGCTGCCAGGCCATGGGAGCGATTCGACTGGCCAAGACCCGGCCGTTGCCTGAGCGGTTGGATCAGGTGTTCCGCGAACTGACTGCCGAGCTTGAACGATGGCAGCCGGACACGGTCGCGATCGAAGAGGTGTTTTACTCGGTAAACGCCAAATCGGCGCTCAAGCTGGGGCAGGTTCGCGGAGTGGCCCTGCTGGCTGCGGCGCAGAAGGGTATTGCGGTGGCGGAGTATGCTCCTCTCAAGATCAAATCGAGCGTCGTGGGGTACGGATTAGCCCAGAAAGAGCAGGTCCAGTTTATGGTGGCGAGGCTATTGGGTTTAGCTGAGCCGCCCCAACCGCCCGATACCGCCGATGCTCTGGCCATCGCCATTTGCCACATTCATACCGCGCAGACGCTGGCCGCGCAGGGGACCGCAAGATGAGAGCTGCAGTAATATGGGCAATCAAAGTTGCGGTCGGCCAAACGGCGCTCGCAATCGTATTCCTGGCGCCCCTGGCGCATGCGCAGGCTCCGGCCACGGCCGATCCTGATTTTCAGATGGACTTTTCCGATCCTGCCATGTCTCCCGCGCAGTGGACGCTCACACTGCGCCCCGACGGGACAGGCCACTTTCGCTCGAATCTGGAGAAACCAGGTAGCGACAAACAAGAGATCGGGGCTCCAGGCGTGGACCGCGACATCCAATTGAGTGCCGATTACGCCGCGCATGTCTTTGCCGTGGCGAAGAGCCACAAGTGGTTCGACGAGAGCTGCGAGAGCCATCTGAAGGTGGCCTTTCAGGGCTGGAAGACTCTTAGCTATTCGGGACCCCAGGGGCAGGGATCCTGTACCTTCAACTTTTCGAAAGACAGAGATATTGAGCAGCTGGGAGACTCCCTGGTTGCGGTCGCGGTGACGATACTCGAGGGTGCGCGACTGGAATTATTGTTCGCGCACGACCGGCTGGGCCTCGATGCGGAGATGCAGTTCCTTACCGAGGCCGCTGCAGACGGACGGGCGCAGCAGATTGGCGCGATTCGAGGGATCCTGGAGCGGCTGGAAGAGGATGACAGTGTTCTCGAAAGGGTGCGAAAGCGAGCCCGCATGCTGCTCGAACAGAGTGCCACCTGAATTGCCCTCTGCGCTCGCTACGCGACTTTTTTCCGGGCCAGACGGTCAAAGGAATATACAAGTGCCAACAAGCGAAGGTGAGGCTGCTTGGCGGAAAGGTGAAGCGCCATGAATCTTCCGATGAGTCGCAAAGGAATTTTGAGGCTGGCGGCGATGGCGGCGGCAGTGGTGCTTTTGCAGGCGGCTGCCTCGGCCCAGGATGCTTCGCAATCGTCAGGCCAGCCCGCGCGCGCGGTGCGCCTGAGCTACGTAGACGGCCAGGTGAAGCTTTCCCAGGGCGATCAGGTTCTGGCCGATAAGGCCGTGGTAAATACGCCGCTGTTCGAGGGCATGCAGCTGACCACGGCGGACGACGGCAAGGCGGAGATTGAGTTTGAGGACGGCAGCGTGGCCCGTCTGGCTCCCGACAGTTCATTGACTCTCTCGGTCCTGCATGGGGCTGGCGCCTCGGCTGACGCAGAGCTGAACCTGAACGTCGGCTTGGCCTACTTCGAGTTCCAGGGCGGAGGCCAGGCCGGGCAATTCAGTGTGCGCTTTGGCTCGAGCGTGGCCACCCCCAGTGGGTTTACCGCGCTGCGCGTTGATATCGACAGTCCTCCCGGCAGCCTCGCCGTGTTCTCCGGGAACGCACACATTGAGGTCGCGTCGAACTTTGGCGCCGGCATTACCGCCGATCTCCATGGCGGCGAAAGCATCGCGCTGAATCCCGCCGACCCGAGTAACTACTCTCTCACCGAATCGATCGACACGAACTCATGGGATGCCTGGAGCTCGGATCGCGATCAGGAACTGACGGCTGAGGCGACTGCGCAGACATCTGCCCCTGTGAATCTTGGCGCCACCCAGAACCCCGCCTGGGCGGATCTGGATGCCAACGGGAGCTGGTACGACGTGCCGGGCCAGGGGTATGTGTGGTCGCCCTACGATGCGGAGAATGCCGGCTTCGATCCCTATGGAAACGGGGCCTGGACCTATACGCCGTCGTACGGTTACGTCTGGGCTTCGGGCTACCCGTGGGGCTACGTGCCCTACCAGTGCGGGGCGTGGAACTTCTACGACGGTTTCGGCTGGGGGTGGGTGCCGGGAATGGGCGGCTGCAATCCCTGGTGGGGACTGGGTGTCTATGGCGGCCCGAATATAGGCGTCGCGCCTGTCGGCTATCGGCCGATTCCAAGGCCACCGGTGCCGCCGCACTGGCCGATCGGTCATCGCCCGATTCCGCTGGTCCCGGTGCACCGGCACACCGAGGTTGCGGGCCAGAGCTTCCCGGCGCGCAACAGGACTGCGCAGGTGACGATTGCGGGCAGCGCGGTACATGCAATGCAGCCATTGGCGTCGCGGCAAGAGTATAAGCCCGAGGTCGCTGCCTTCCCCGGTGCTCATGGAACCGAAGCGCCGGGAAACGCGTTCTCCAGCACCGACGGCAACCATCCGGAAGGCGAGACGGCGACGAGGCCAGGTTACGCGCCGCCATCAACCTGGCGATCCGGTTCAGCGCCGCCAGCAGCGACTGCGCCGGCGAACCATTCGTATACTCCTCCTCCGCACAGCTATTCCGGCGGCGGGTCGTCGAGCCACTCTTCAGGGAGTAGCACATCGCACTCGGGCGGCAGCAGCGGTGGCTCACACAGCAGCGGCGGAAGCAGCGGAGGCGGCGGCTCGCACTCGAGCGGCGGTGGTGGTGGAGGCGGAGGTTCGCACAGCGGGGGCCATTGATGAGGACGGCGCGCCGTGAATCCGCGATCGGAAGTTGGTAGTCTAACGGGTGTGAGCCAAGTGCAAGATCGAGGGGCACAGGATCGGCGGCTGCGGATTGCGGCCATCGGCTTCCTGAATCCCGCGCCGTTGATGTGGGATTTCGAGCATCCGCCGGTGGCCGAGAAGCTGGCCACGCGCTACCGCATCGACCGCATGACGCCTGCAGAGTGCGCGGCGAGGCTGGTTTCAGGGCAGGCGGACATTGGCCTGGTTCCGATTGCCGCACTGGCGACTTCGCCCGAATTGCGTATTCTGCCCGGTTGCACCATCGCTTCCAAAGGGCGCGTGCGCTCGCTGCTGCTCGTGCATCGCGCCGGCCAAAGTCTGGCGGAGCTGCAAACGGTCGCGGCCGACACGGCCAGCCGCACCACGATTGCTTACGCGCGCATCCTCTTCCAGAAATGGGGCAATTCCGCGATCCAGTTCCTGCCTATGGCGGGCGATCTGGA
The DNA here is from genome assembly GCA_049592335.1 of Occallatibacter sp. Lineage (GTDB taxonomy): Bacteria > Acidobacteriota > Terriglobia > Terriglobales > Acidobacteriaceae > Telmatobacter. The sequence goes on along the minus strand of JBAWFY010000723.1, from coordinate 598 downwards.
CGCGATGCTGGCGCGCGCCGATGCCGCGATCCTGATCGGCGATCCGGCGCTGCTGGCGCTTGAAGAGCGCTATAACCGCATGGAGCGGAATGGCGAAGAGCTTGTCTACCGCGATCTGGCCGCGGAATGGAACGCGCTGACCGGCTTGCCCTTTGTCTCCGCCGTCTGGGGCATTGCATGTAGCAGGCCTTTGGAGGAGAGTATCGCTGAAGATTTCATTCTTTCGCGCGATCACGGGCTTGCGAACATGGACGCCATCGTTGCCGAGTGGGCGGAGCGGCTGCCGATTTCCGAAAGCACCATCCGCAGTTATCTGACCGGCAACATCCATTACGTGCTGGACGAGGAGTGCGTGGAAGGGATGCGCGGCTTCTTTCAAATGGCTGCGGAGTGCGGCGTCTTGCCGCCGTATCAGGTTGCCGTGGACGAACTGGTGCGGAACTGACTCAGCAGCAGATGTTTACTAAAATGATGAACGGCCGGGGAGAAGTCTGACATATTAGACCGGGCACATGTCTGACACTTTTTCCTTATCAGGAAGGTTTTTGTTGTTGTCCCGTTGACGCAGCGGGAACAGTGTACCTGTTCTGGCGTGGAG
>JBAWFY010000722.1:0-4435 GCA_049592335.1 Occallatibacter sp. | reverse complement strand
ACCAACGCCCTCCAGGGACTCGCCGCGCGCTTTCAGACCGGCGGCGCCAATGCGGTCCTCGCACACCGCGAAGCACTGGGCGCAATCTACGGCAGCCTGCAGCAGCAAGCCGCGGTCCTCGCCTATGCTGACAACTTTCGATTTCTCGGCTATCTTGCCTTAGGTTGCATTCCGTTGGCTCTGCTGCTCAAGCGCCCGCGCAATGACTCCCGTGGCACCCATGACGTAGCGGCGAGTAGCGAATCGTAACCAGTTCGAATCGCCATCTATTGGCTCCGATTCAGAAGAGCCGTCTCACGGTTACCCAATATGGACTAAGGTTGTATTAAGCACAGCCCAAGAGAAGAAGGCGAGAAAGAGTATGAACAAAGCTAGTTTCGCAATATTCTTCGCGGTATTTTCCGTCCTGTGGGCAAATTATGCCTTTGCTCAGGCCGCAAAACACAAACCGGACTTCAAATTGACCATCTCAACGGAGGATCGAACTTTAGTAGCTCAAAAAGATATGGAGATTCCGATCACCGTTGAAGAAAAGAACATATCGAATCATCCGATCAATACAGGAAAATCGGATGAGGTCGGTGATTGGTACAAGATGGTAGTTCTTCTTGACGGTAATCCCGCTCCGATTACAGAGAGGTATAGGCGGATACTCACCCCGTCGAAGAATGCTCAGCGTTCATTAAATGACCTCAGCGTTCCATCAAGTGGGAGCGGATCATCCTGGACGATTGAGCCTGGCGAAACGGCGACCTTTGAGGTGCCATTGACAGCGTTTTTCGACCTCAGTACACCGGGCAAATATAAGATTACGTTTTCACGAGCTACCGATCGGGGGCAGCCGGACAATGTTGACGTAAAGTCTAATACGATTACAGTGACTGTACTTCCTTCGGACAGCGCTCAGCCACGTGGGACTAGGACGGTCAAATAAGCGCTACAGCATCTGCTCTACTTCGGCGCGCCAGGAAACTCCGTAACACTCAGCAAGTTCCCATCCGGGTCCTTGAACCATGCCACCTTCGCCCCCAAAGGCGATGCCCAGACCCCGAGTTCGTCCTGCATCATGCCGTCGAAGCGCTCGAAAACCACGCCCGCCTGATTGAGTTCCTTGACGGTGGCCGTAATACCGGGAACGCCCCAGCCGAGAATCGTCCCGTAGGCAGTCGGCAGTTGCTTGGCCATGACCAGGCGCAGCATGATGCCATTGGCATCGAACACCAGTGCGAACGGCGGCTCTTCTGAAACCAGCCGCAGCCCGAGCGTGTCTCGATAGAACGCCTTGGCACGCTCCACATCGACGATGGGTACAAAACCAATGATGTCGTACTGGCCGAGTCTGGAAGGCTGCATCATCTACGCTCCCGCCCGCACCAGCAGACAAGTAATGTTGTCGTGCCCGCCGGCCTCGTTCGCGGCTGCGACGAGCCGCCCGCACAATTCCTTGAGCGGCCGCTCCAGCATCAGCACCGATTCGATCGCTGCATCGGAAAGCTCGCGCGTCAGTCCATCTGAACACAGCAGGAAAAGATCCCCCGGCTCGGTTTCCAGCTCGAAAATATCGGGAGTCACAACACTCTGCGTGCCCAGCGCACGCGTAATCACGTTCTTAAACGGCGAGCGCTGCGCCTCGCGCCGGTCCATCCGCCCCAGGCGCAGCTGCTCCTCCACCAGCGAGTGGTCGAGAGTGATCTGCTCAAGACGCCCCTTGCGCATGCGGTAGCCGCGGCTGTCGCCCACGTTCATCATCCACACGCGGCGGTTCTCGGCCACCAGCGAAACCAGCGTAGTGCCCATGCCGGTCAGGTGGTGGTTCTGTTTCGCCCGCGCAAAGATCGCCGCATTGGCGCTGCCCAGGGCTTGCTCGGCTTGCTCAATCAATGAACGGCCCGCCTCGGCCCAACTCGCGCCATTCGTCAGCAGCCGCATCATCTCGTCCACGGCGAGAGAGCTGGCGACCTCACCCGCCGCCGCGCCGCCCATTCCGTCGCAGACCACTTACACGCCGTGCTCGACGGAAAACCCAAATGCATCTTCGTTAGAGGGCCGCTTGCGGCCGCAATCGGTAGCCGCCGCGGCGGCATAGTGCGCAACAGCCGTGGCCAAGAAGAACCTCCGTCGCCCAGTGTATCGAAAAACAGGTTTCAGTGATCAGTGGCTAGTTATTAGTGCAGCTGTCCGCATTCTGTTTGCCGTTCGCAGTTCCACGAACCACTCATCACCATCCACTCTTCACTTTCCCACCGCCGGCAAATCAAACACCTGGATCGCCCCGCCATCGATCAGCGCCACGCGCCGTCCCGAAGGCGAAATGGCTACATTCCCGCCAGCATCGAAGATCGGGCTGAGCGGCGCAACCAGCGGAATATCGCCCGTCGCCGCATCGAACACGGTCACCGACTGCTCTTTCACGCTTTCGCTGTCCATGGGCACCACACTGGAGAGCGATTTGGCCGTATCCAGCGTCGTCCATGCAAAGCGCGAGCCGTTCGCAGCCACCGTCAGTTGCGGCCACACCTGGTTATCCGGAGCCTGCGTGATCCACAACGTCCGTCCTTCGGTGGTCATCGCCACCAGTCTCTGCGCGCCCTCATCGTCGCACCCCTGGATTAGAATCTCATTCTCCGAGAGAAAGTTGTCCTCGGGGTCGCACCCCGATGCCACGCTGCCCAGCATCTTGCTTCCACCCGCAAAATAGTGAAAGTTCAGCGTCCACATCGGGCTGCGATCGCGCAGGTTCTCAAGGTATCCAGTCGAGTTAACGGGCAGGTGCACAACATCTCGCGCCCGGCTCACGAGCATCACTTCGCCCGAGTCCCGCCGCAGCACGCGCACCACTTTGTCAGGGCCATCCCCCTGCCCCGACTCCGCGTCGTCCGTAGTTCCAGTAGCTATGGCCGTCGAATGATTTTGCGCTCCGGACGAAGGTGGATTTGTACGCGCATCGGTCTTCGTAGGCTCCTCTGAGGTCGCCACAATGTGCTGCCGCGACGGATCGAGATCGAGCCACAGAAGCGGCCCCGGAAAATCGAGATACGGCTTCTGTTTGAGTGTGGCATCGCTTTCGAAAAGAGTGTTGCTGTCGCGCAGCAGAAAATGGCCGTCCTTGAGCGGCCACACGTAGCGCATTCGGTCGTGCACCGTCCACAACGCCTCGGCCTCCACCCTGCCCTGCGGCAGCCGGAGAACCAGCGCGCGAATCCGCCGCTCGTCGCTCTCTGCACCGCCTTTGGGGTCGCGGTGGATCAGTCCCGGCACCCGAAAGCTGAACAGCAGATGATCCTCATCCAGAAAATCGAGCGACACCAGCGAGTTTCGCGCCCCCAGATAAATCCCGCCCGGCGCGGCAAATCCCAGCGGGTCGAGGGGAATCTTGAACGTGGGCGCAAGCGACGGCTTCTCGGGAAAATGATCGACAAGATACCGCGGCTCCGGCAGATTTTGCTCGGTTCCTTGCTGCGCGGTGAGCGGATATGCAAACAAGCCCAGCACCGCGCCCACAGCCAGAGTGACCATTGCCGCTTTTCCCCTCATGGGCGTCCACCGCCGTTCACTGGCCCTCGCGATTCTGCGCACGTTCATCACCGAACAGTATTCTCGCCGATTTCGGGTTGACGGTGAAAGCCGGCGAGAGTTTACTGATCGTATCGCTCGCGTTTTTCCAGGCAAGGAGGTGAAACGCATGAGCCGTTCTGCCGCCCGGCTGCTCTACTGGTCGCCGAGGATCCTCACCATTGCATTTGGAATCTTCATCAGCCTCTTTGCGCTGGAAGCCTTCAATCAGTTTCACGGCTTTTGGCGCCTGGCGATCGCATTTGCAATTGGTCTGGTTCCGGCATTGATCGTCCTTGCTGTACTGGCCGCCGCCTGGAAGTGGGAGTGGATTGGCGCGGCGATCTTCGCGCTGCTGGCGATTTGCTATTCATGGGGTGCGATACACAGGCACTTTTTAAGCTGGCCGATCTTTCTCGGCATTCCCCTGCCGCTGCTCGTGATCGCCGGATTGTTTCTCGCCAATTGGATCGAGCGCTCCAAACTGCGCACCGCTCTCTGATCGCTTCAATTCATCGCGCCGCGCCATGGCTGCGCCAGCGCAACAAGCCCACTGTGCGACCCTAGAAAAAGCATGTCAGCGCAAGCTTCGGCGAGCGGGCAAACCCGATTTCTCGGCTACGGCGCATGCGCCCTGGCCGGAGCCCTCTGGGGCACGGGCTTCTACTGGGGTCGTCTCGCGCTCAACGAAATGAACGTGGAGCACATGGTGCTCTACCGGTTTTTCTTCGCCTGCCTCGGTATGGCGCCCGTCATGCTCACCCACCGCGTGCGGCTCACAGCCCGCGAATGGCGAACCATGCTGCTTGCCGCCGCCTTCGGCATCCCTATCCAGTTCCTCTTGCAGTTTCACGGCCTCGCACTGACCACCGTAAGCCACGCC
>JBAWFY010000721.1:0-4921 GCA_049592335.1 Occallatibacter sp. | reverse complement strand
GCCGAGGACCATCGGGTTATTCGATTTCCGGCCCTCCGTAATCGCCGTCGTCAACTGCGGCAACCGTTGCAGCGTCGCCAGCTCGTCCAGCACGAACCATGTCTTCCGCGCTCCGCTCCCGCCCTCGTTCATCAGCCGCAGCACTAACAGGTCGAGCCACAGGCTCATCAGCGGGCGCAGCCGCTCGCGCATGGTCGGCTTCGACGTAAGGAACAGCCACCCCTTCCGCTCCCGGCTCCACGCATACGCGCTCCAGCGCCGCTCCGCTTCCCGCTCCGCTGGCAGCAGCTTGAACGCGTCAGCGACCATATTCAGCGACCCCAGCACACCCGACCGCTGCGGCGGAGCCGTCGCGTGGATCATCGCCGCAAGCTCTGTACCCCGTACCCGCTTTTCGATCTCCTCCTCGTGGCACATCCAGTACGTCAACTGCTCCGGCGTGGGTTTCAGATTGATCAGGTGCGCGAAGATTTTTCTCGGCGCATCGACGAAAAACTGGTTCTCCCGGCCCCGGTCCGGGAACAGAGAAGCCGCTACCGTCAACGCCTCCGCCTCGTGTGGCACCTCGTCGCCCGGAGTCCAGAACGGGCAGCGAGCGTCCAGGGGATTCAGCACTACGTCGCCCCGCGATTCCGAGTAAAACTGCGGCAGGTATTCGAGCGCCGGATCGTACACGATGGCCGTCTCTCCCCGCTCCCATATCTGCGAGAGCACCTGCCGGATGGCCGCGCTCTTGCCGGTCCCCGAGTCACCCACGATGAGGAAGTGCATCGCCTCCCGCTCGCGCGGAACGCGGACCCAACGGCCACGGTCCCGCCTGAGCAATCGGTCGTACCAAGTCTGTTCGAGATTCACGAGCGCGATCCCGTCCGGGTAGTAAGTCGTCAGCCATTTCTTCCGGCCCAGCTTCTCGTTGAACTCCGCCGTCGTCGCCAGCTCCGGGCCGCGCAGCCGCCGCCCGAACTTCCAGACCATCCGCCGCGCACGGTCCCTGGGCAGAGCCACGAACAAGAGCACGACGAAGAACGCCACCGACCACAGCACGGGCCGCTTCACGAAGTCCCACAGCGTTTGGTTCCCGTAGACGTAGCTCCCCATCAGCGCGTGCAGGCCCTTGTCGTTGAACACCCCCGTCGTCCATTGCAGCCGCACAAGTCCGGCCTGGGTTCCCTCATCGGTCAGCACGTACCCATAGCGCCCGTCCTGGTCCTTCACCGCTTCGATCTCGTCGCCAGTAACAAGCACCTGCTCGCCCTTGGCCGTTACCCCTTCGAGCAGCGTGTAACGCGCCTTCGCTGCCGGAAGTTTCGCCCGTGTGCCGCTCTTCAGATAGTCACTCAGGTACAGCCGCTCCGCCGCCGTCCAGTTCTGTTGCCCGTCCAGCCACACCATGAACACGAAGAACAGGCAGCTAAGGAAAAAAGCTCCCCACGTCCACACGTGCGCCCGGCTCGGCCACGGTTTCGCGTACTGCTTCCGGCCCCATTCCGCCATGCTCAACCCTCCTCTGCTTGTGGTTCTCCAGCCTCCGGCTTCTCAGCCGGGACACCGGCCTGCTTCCTGGTCTGGCTCCGCGCCGCTTCGATCCGCTCCCGCGCCCGCTCTCCCTTCACCGCGTCTGCCCGCTCGATCAGCCCCCGCATCTCGACTTCCGTCATCGGCCCCTGCGCCTGCCCGCCGTTACTTGCCCGGAACTGAAGATTGAGGAACAGCGTCCGCAACGCTAGCACCTCGGCCAGCGTTACTCGTCCCGCCAGCGCCGCTTCGTCGTCGGGAAGCTCCACCCCCGGCGCGGCCAGCAACATCGCCCGAACCCATTCTGAGAGCGTCATGTCAGCCCGGCGCGCACACTCCTCCAGCGCCGCGAATTCCTCCTCGCTCACCTTCGTGCCGATGGACTTCGTGCGCAGCGGAGCCTTCATCGCTCACCGCCGGATGGATTGGGTCGGGGATTCGGGCCGCACGCCGTCTGCGCGCCGCAACGTACAGGACACGGGGCCGTGCCGAGCCGCTTTCTTGCTAAAGGGAGGCGAGTCATCGGGTTACCCCTTCAGCAACCGCTGGTTGCTACCAGAGTAACCCGATTTCAAAGATTTTGCCTCTTCGCGTCTGAGCTACTGCATCGGCCCGCGTGCTTCGCCGCCATATCCTTATAGTCGCTGGCTCTGCCCCAGAGCAGCCCAAGATCGGAGCCGTGGCCCTCGTCATGTGGAACATGAGAAGAAGACATTCTTCTCATAGCTGCCAACCAGCCGCAGCGGAGCCGTCAGTCAAGGCCGTGCGCAGCACGCCGCGCAGCGGTCGGAGCGAAGCGGAGAGCCTTTACGGACGGCGGAGCGGAGGCTACGCGCGTGAGCGCGCCAGGATGCCGGTTCCACGTCTCGCCTTGTGCTTTCAAGAGGTTCCCCGACGGGCAGCAGCGCGTTACTCCCGCAGTAACCGTGGCCAGTCCATTTTGCGGTCAACCGCCGCACTCTAAACAAGTTCCCGCCGCAGTAACCTCCAGCAACCTTGCAGCACCCGAGCCGGGGTGACGTGTCCCACTCTTGCCGATGCCGAAGGCAGCGCGGTTCCGAAGGCAGCGCCGTTCTTGGAGCGCTGGTCCTGGCGCGGAACTCCAGTCCTGATGCTCAGGCCGGAGAGATACACTGCCCTCATGAGCAAGAGGCTTCTTCAGGGGCAGAAACTGGAACAGCGGGCGAGAGATCGATCTTGGCGTCGATATTCAGGGCCCCGCATGCAGGGAACCCCATCGGCCTCTCATCCGCGCCCCGAAGATGAGGAATTGCCATAGCGAGTCATCGAAGCGGAGCGACGAACTTCATGGGCACGGAGCTAACCAATGGACGAATCAGCTCTCAAAGCATTGATCGAATCACTTGAAGCGCATCGTGCCGCCCTCGATTCGTGGCTGTCGTTTTGGACTTGGCTGGTCGTCATCGGCGTGGTGGTCGAAGTGGTCTTCATTATCCGCACATATCTCAATGAGCGCGAGGATTGGGCACGAGGAACCGTTCATCCCCCAGACAGACCCAGCAGGCTATGGCTCTTCCTCGAATTGGCGGGGGTCGCACTGGTCGCGCTAGGAGTCGCAGGCGAATTGTCTGTCGATGCAAAAATAGGCGATCTGGAAACGCAAATCAGAAATGCCAACGACAAACGCGCCGTGCTACTTGAATCAGAGGCCGGTGATGCCAAGACATCTGCCGAAGGAGCATTAGCTGCCCTTAAGGAAGCAAACAAGCAGCTCGGCGAAATAGATCGCAAGACAAATGCCGCTGGGCTGAAAGCTGATGCGGTATCCCACAAAGCCGAACAAATCGATGCACAACTCGCGGAGACTCAATGGGCGTTCTCAATGCGTACTTTGAGCAGCCTTGCGGAACGCGACAAAATCATCGAACAACTAAAACAATTTCACGGGAAAACAGTCTTCGTGCGGTCGTATAGATACATGGGTGACGTTGACGGATTCCGCATCTGCAAGATGGTGATTGACTTGGCCCATTCGGCCGGGATGAATCCCATTGACCAATGTTCGACGCTGCTCCCTGGAGAGACTCCATCCGTCGGAATCCAAGTATGTGGACCCAATGATGCTCAAATGCTGTCTTTATCGGGGACATTGAGCAGGATCGACGTTGGGACTACATGCCCATTCGGAGCGGTTCCACATTCCGCTGATTTGATAGTCAATGTCGGCTCAAAAGCCCTAGGTGGAGTCGGCAAAACATTCCAAACGGAGGATGCCGAAAGACGTGCCATCGAGGTGAAGAAAAAGAGCACCCCAAAGGCCAAACAGTAGCGACTATGATTCATGACCATTCTCGTGATTCAAGCGCCTAGCTTCCTCCAGGTCGATGCGAAACTTCTTTCCATGACGGCGGAGCATCACAAGCAGGTTGGGGCCATCCACTAGCGAGATTGGCTTATCTTTGGCGAATGCATATGAATCCGGTCCATACGAGCTCGTCGTGATCAGTATTCCTCGATTGGCCCCTTCATTCACCACCGTACCGAACAGGTCTCTCACGGCGGCGACATCAACCGGTTTTGTGTAACGTTTCGCTTGAAGGACGTATTTGCCTCCGCGCAGTGGATCGGGGTCAAAGAGAACGGCATCGACGCCTCGGTCACGCGATACCCTCGTCACCCGAACTTCAACGCCCTCTTTTACGAATTCCCATTCGAATAGCTGGGCAACCAACTGCTCAAAATCCTCCCAGGGCATCGCGGCCAAGTTCGCCTCCGGCGCGAGTACTGAATCGAGGTCCTTGGCCGCGATGAATCTGTCGTCATTCTTGTTCATGACGAAGATCGGTCTGATCGGAGAAATTGAATCAAACGAAGGCACAGCAATTCCCTTCAGGTGCCGAAAGCACGCTTCAGGGTCCACACGGTCCAATTGCAGAGCGGTGAACTCGGAGACCTGAGCCTGCAATGAACAGATGATGCCCGTGCGCGGACCGCCAGTCGCCGGATCGAACCAATCTTGAGACACGTTAATTGCAATGGTCTTGTAGCTGGTCGGCTCAAGCACTTTGGAGGCGAGGCATCCCGCTCGAATCACCAGTGAAAATAGGGATTGACGAATGATCTTCCTCTTTTGTGCTACAGAAGCATACTTCCGATCCCCATTGCTCTTTTTCCCGATTTCGAATTCATGCCCAGCATAGTCGGGAAATTGGATTTCAACGAGCAGGACTTTTGCTGTTGGTTCGGCAAAGGCGCGGAATGCTTTTTGAGCATCGGGGTCTATTGGATGGCGCAGGTTTGCTATCTCCACAATTTCTGCTATCGCGCCGGGTTCTTCCACATCAAATTGGGAGCGCAGTGCCGTGAGCCTTACTGTTGTTGCTGCGAATGTTTGATCGAATTCGGCTCTCTTTTGGGTGATACGTGTTTTCAGCTCAGACCATAT
>JBAWFY010000720.1:0-9917 GCA_049592335.1 Occallatibacter sp. | reverse complement strand
AATATCCTCGCTCCCAGTTTCTGGTTTTTAGCCTCTCATCGTCATTGCTTTGCCATCAAAGTCTGTCTCAGCACGAAAAAGCTAAAGGCTAGAAGCTAAGAGCTAGAAGCTGCTTTCATCACTTCTGCCGCAGATCGACCACGCTGCGAACCTCGGCCTTGAAGATCTCCTGCGCGCGCTTGACCATTGGATGCTGAAGCGCCGCTTCCTGCACGCTGCCTGCGGGCGCAAGCGGCGCGGCAACCACGCTGGGCGTTGCGCCTTCGCCAGGCGACACGAGAAAGCGGCTCGGCGCGCCCAGTCGCTGCAGTTCCTGGCGCACGATCTTTTCCGCGGCGGCGTTCACCGTCAGGCTCAGCATCTTCTTGCCCATTCCGGGTACGGTGACTTGCACGCTGGTAGGCTCAAGCCGCCACGCGCCATTGCCCAACAGCTGCGCAGCCGAGCTGTGACCGGCGGTTGCCAGTGAGGCAACAATGTCCTGGCGAATCGAGTCCGCGGTCAAGTTTTCGCTGTCGGCTCTCGGACCCTCGCCCGTTGCTTTCGCTGTCTCGGGCGCCTTGGCCAGAGCGCCTTCGGTTAGTATCTCTGCCGATGCGGAGCCTCGCGATTGCACTCCCACAGCGGGGAAGGGCGATAGTTCAGGCGCGGCCACGCTCGCCGTCGAGGTGGACTCGGTGGCAGTGCCCGATCTGCTCATTACGGCGCCGCCTGAAGCGCTGGTGTTTTGCCGGGCAGTCGGCGACGCACTCCAGCCGCTTGCGTCTTGCCTGAGAGGACTGGCCGAAGCCGACGCAGAACCGCCCGGCCGCGCAACACCGGCGCTCGCGCGCGGCGCGCTGCTCGGCGCAGCAGTTCTTGTGCCTGCTCCGGCGGTCACTCCGCTCAGAAGTTCCTCGATCGGCAACAGCCGTTGCGCGTGAATCAACCTGAGCAGGCCGAGCTCCAGATGGAAGCGCTGCTCCTGGCGGTAGTTCAAATCATCGAAGGTGCGAAGAACGATCTGCAGATTGCGCGTCAGCTCTTCTTCCGAGAAAAGCAGGGCCGTACGCGCGGCGCGGGCCCGCTCGTCGGCTGAGATCTCGAGTAGCTGCGTCCGCTCGCCGTCCAGCTTGGCCATCAGCGCATTGCGCAGGTAGCGCACCATCTGCCGCGCCAACGACAAAGGGCTGTGACCGGCATTGAGCAGCACGTTCAGTTGCTCCATCAGTGGAGCTGTTTCGCCAGCGGCGACGGATTCGAGCAGTTTCTCGAAGACCGTGCTGGGCACTGAGCCCATCAGCTCGCGAATCTGTTCTGTTGAAAGTTTGGGACGGCCCGCATCGAGCGGCGCGGAAGCAATCGCCTGGTCCATGATGGAAAGCGCGTCGCGCATCGATCCGTCGCCGGCCTCGGCCAGCAGTGCCAGAGCGTCTTCCTCGGCAGCAACGTTCTCCGCCGCCGCGATGGTCTTCAACTGCGCAAGAATGTCGTCGAATTTGACCGCATGAAAGCTGAAGTGCTGGCAGCGCGAGCGGATGGTTTGGGGAATGTTTTCGGGCTCAGTCGTTGCCATCATGAAGATGACGTGCGCCGGCGGCTCTTCAAGCGTCTTGAGCAGCGCATTAAAGGCGGCTTCTGTAATCTGGTGCGCCTCGTCGAGGATGTAGATCTTGTACCGGTCGCGTGCCGGCGAGTAACGCGCCGCGTCGCGAAGTTCGCGAATCTCGTCGATGCCGCGGTTAGTGGCCGCGTCAATCTCGATCACGTCCACCGCGTTGCCCTGACGAATTTCGGCGCAGGCATCGCAGACCCCGCAAGGCTCCGGCGTCGGCCGGCGGTCCCCGCCTATGGGTTCCCTGCAGTTGAGTGCCTGGGAAAGAATGCGTGCGATGGTCGTTTTGCCGATGCCGCGATGCCCGGAAAAAATGTAGCCGTGCGCCATGCGGTTCTGCTGGAGCGCGTTCAGTAAAGTGCGCGTCACGTGGTCCTGGCCGGCCACATCGGCAAAGCGCTGCGGACGGTATTTGCGGGCCAGAACCTGATAACCCATGCGAACGACACTCCCAAACGGCTGCGAAAAAGCAGCCTCAACAAATGCTACCGTTCAGATTCTATCGTCAGGGGGCAGGGAAGCGGCGCGTGGAAAAAGCCGCGCGACAATGTGCGATGCTGAATGAGGGCGCGAGAGGCCGAAAGGCTTGGTCGCGCACACTTTCTTTGTCCGAATTGCGTCTAATCAATCGGGATCTGCAGATGAAGTTTCCGCTCGGCATCGCGCTCGTAGTGTCCTGCTTTCTGGGCACGGGAATGGGATTGTGTGCGCAGGCGCAGAGTAACGATTCGAGGCCCAGCAATCAGCCTGCAGCCAACTCCCAGAATCCGCCCGCCGTGCAACCGCCAACCGGCACCGGTCAGCAGAACAACCCGTTTCCCGAGGACACGAACGACGTTCCGGTAATCCCGACGCACAATGCGCCGGAGTTGCCTCCGGGCACGAGCGATGCATCCCGCCGCATCCCGATGTCGGCCAGCGATGCCGACCCCGTGCGCAGCCCGGAAGATGCCCAGGCGGCCGCCGAGAGTCAGCAACAAAACTCAAGTTCGAGCCTGGCAGGGATGGGCGATCTGCTTCCCCCCGCCGATGACGAGGCGGAACCGGGCAAGCACAATCGCAAGGGGCAGCAGGCCATGCCAGAGCATCATGAGACCGCGGCCGAAGACGAGAACGTTGGCGCGTACTATCTCGACAACAAGGATTGGAAGGCCGCGCTTTCGCGATTCCAGTCCGCTTTGGTGCTCGACCCCGACAACCCCGAGGTCTATTGGGGATTAGCCGAGGCCGAGCGCCACCTGGGCCAGTTTGCCGAGGCCCGCGCGAATTACCAGAAGGTGATGGCCTACGATCCCGGCAGCCGCCACGCCAAAGAATCGAAGAAGGCTCTCGAAGATCCGCAGATTGCGAACGCGAAACCGCCGCAGCCCGCGCAGCCTTCCGCATCGCCGCAATAATCTCGCGTCAGAACCCGGCCCAGTGCTCGTAGACAGCAATCAATTGCGAACCCCAGAAGACGCTGACAATACCGCCGATGCAAAGAAACGTTCCCAGAGGAAGCTTCTTGAGCGCCCAGTTCGGTTCGCCTTTGCTCGAAGAAGGCAGCGCAAGCAGGACCAGCGCTGTTACCGCACCGAGAATGCAGCCAATGGAAAACGCCAGCATCGCGCCATCCAGCCCAAGCCATGCAGCCAGCATAGCCATCAGCTTGGCATCGCCTAGGCCCATGCCTTCGCGGCGGCGAATGAGCCAGTAGAGCCAGCGGATGAGAAGCATCGACGCGGCGGCGAGGATCGGCCCGGCGATGAGGACCAGCAGGCCCACAAGAGGTTTCCCGATGCCAGGGAAGTGAATGTCCTCAAGAAAATAGCCAATCTTCATCACCGAGTCCATCGACATCGTCATCGGTAATGCGGAGAGGTGGATGACGTCGAAATATTTCTTGCTCAGTGTGCTCGCTGCCGCAAGCCAGAGGAGCGACGCAATCACGCCCACCACGATTCCGGGCCAGACGAGCCGGTCAGGCAGCCAGAGATTTTCTGCATCGAGAACTGCAAGCGCGACTAGCAGCCAAAGAAAGATCATCAGCCCGGCGGCGACGGAGAGTTGATAGCCGAGAACGCTAAGGGGCAGCGCCAAATCGGCGGCTCCGGCAAGAACGCGCCACGCCGCAAACGCCCAGAGACCACCGACGACGAACTCCACCAGCGGATAGCGCCAGCCGATGATTGCCTTGCAGGTGCGGCAGCGTCCGCGCAGCGCGATCCAACTCGCGAGCGGAATGTTCTCCCACCACGCGAGTGTCTGGGCGCAACTGCAGCAGCGCGAACGGCCCTGCGCCGCGCTCTCACCTTCAGGCCAGCGCGTGACGCAGACGTTCAGAAAGCTGCCGAAGGCGAGGCCGAGAAGGCCTGCAAATACTGTCGCGATCACCGGAATCATTCGAGGGAGAGTATAAACCCCGTGTTCCTGGATTATCCGCTTTTAACATTATCGACCCTTACAGCAATCGCAGAAGTAGTAATTGTTCACGACGCACGGTCCTCCGCCGGACGACGATTTGCGCACAATCCTGTGCACAAGAATCTCCGCCGTCGCCACTACGGGGCTGCCGTGTACCTCCACGATGACCCGCCCCTCGCTTGCTCCCTCCGGCCATTCAACGCCATGCGTTGGTCCATTGCACGGAGATGCATCGCCATCCGTGGAGGAGTCCTTTGCTCCGAAGGGGCTCTTGGCTCCGCCTTTGAAGGTGACCTTGACCTTGTCTTTCTCGCTTTGATTGCTCCGGATGTGAATCCTGAGCACATCGCCCGATGCCACATCCGCCGGGTTGGGCGCAGCCTTGATCGATCCATCCGGCTGTATATCGATTTCAACCGTAACGAAGTCCACGGGAACAACCTCCTGCTCAACTCAAGTTGAGCCTTCCGAAAGACGCTCCTGCAAAAAAACTAGCAGCAGAATTTCGTAACTTGGTAGCCGACGATCCGCCACGTGTAGGCCTTTTCCAGCTTTGAATGAATATCGTTATGCCACTCCTGGGTTGTGCTGATTTGCCCCAGAAGAATGCCGTGGTCTTTACACGGGGCCTTACATACGTTCTGGTTTCCCCATGCTTCGGCTGCGGCCAAAGCCTTCGCCAGTTTCGCAGCCTCGTCGGCCTGAAACGCCTTCAGGGCGCGGCTCGATGCTTGGGGTCCTTCTCCGAATCCTGTCGCGATGCACTCGAAGTTCTTGATGATCGGCGGACATTTCTTCACGCCGATCCGTATCGCGTCAGGATTCACTTCCTCTTTGTAATCCGAAACGAAGACCTGGCTGAGTTCTCCATTGTCGTCCCGCTCGATCAGTCGTAGCAGCTTTCTGATTTGTGCCTCTTCTTCACTCTCGAATTCCGGCATAAGGCCTCCTGGTTTGAAGTGGTCGTGTATTCAGCAGATGAGCTTCTCTAAAGGTTGCTCCGACCGCGGTGCTGCTCCTTCACGGCCGACACTTCAATGAAGCACCTGGGTAATGGTGATCGCCTGTCAACATTCGTTTCACCAAACTCGAGCTCGGAGCAGGCTCACGGCTGCGATCAAGAATTCACGAGCCGCACGATAAACTGGAGTTGCATGGATGTTCCGCCGGCGCAACCCAGCGAAAAGGATTCTTCGGCTCAAATCGCCACCGATCCGGTGCGGGCCGCGGAGTTGTTTCAGGAGTCCGTGGCCATTATGGCTCGGCTGCGCGCACCCGGCGGCTGCCCATGGGATCGCGAGCAGTCCTTCGACTCCATCCGCAAATACACGCTGGAAGAGGCCTACGAGGTCTTCGACGCCATCGAGCGCCGCGACTTTGCCCACTTGCCGGAAGAACTTGGCGATCTTCTGCTCCAGGTGCTGTTCTATGCGGAGATGGCCGCGAACGAAGGCCACTTCACGATTGCCGATGTGCTCGAAGCGCTGAATCGCAAACTGGTGCGCCGCCATCCGCATGTCTTCGGCGACGAGGCCGCGCGCGCCGCCGGCAATCGCGCCGAGGTTGACGCCAACGTCGAAGGCTCGTCCGCTGCCGTGCTGCGCAATTGGGAAGAGATCAAGGCCGCGGAAGCATTGCATGCAACAGGTACGGCTGCGACCCGGAAGCAACCGCCGTCGCGGCTCGACGGTGTTCTTCGTGCGATCCCCGCGCTGGCAGAAGCCTCGAAGCTCGGCGGTAAAGCACAGAAAGCGGGCTTTGACTGGCCCACCTGGCGCGAGTTACTGCCCAAAGTTGCGGAGGAGACCGCGGAACTGGAAGCCGAAGCCGCTTCCGGCGATCCCGCGCGCATGCCGGCCATTGAAGCGGAGCTGGGCGATCTGTTGTTCACCGTTGTCAATCTCGGCCGGCATCTGGGCGTCGATGCGGAGATGGCCCTGCGCAACTGCAATCTGCGGTTTCGCCAGCGTTTCCGCGAGATGGAGCTGGCCTCGCCGCGCCCGCTGGAAGAGCTTTCTCCAAACGAACTGGAAGCGTTGTGGACGCAGGCGAAACGCAAGCTCGCAGCGGAGGGCGCTTCGCCGCAAGCCGCAAAGCAGGCGCGGCCGTGATCCGCATTCGCTCCTGCGCTGGAATGGCCGAGCTGGATGCGTGCGTCCAACTCCAGATCGAAACCTGGGGCTATGACAAGACCGAAGCGATTCCGCGCAAGATGTTTCTGCTGGCGCAAAAGATCGGCGGCCAGGTGATCGGGGTTTTCGAGAGCGAGATGCAGGAGGATACTTCTGCCAGCCCCGACAGCAGCCCTGATGGAAAGCTTGTTGGTTTCGCCATGTCTTTGCCGGGCATCAAAATGACGGCTGACGGCCCGCAGCCCTACCTTCACTCCCACATGCTCGCCGTTCGCCCATCGCATCGCAATCGTGGACTTGGCGCGCAACTCAAATGGGAACAACGCCGGGAGGCGCTTGCGCGGGGCATCCGGCACATGGAGTGGACTTTCGATCCCCTGGAAATCAAAAACGCTTTCCTCAATATCCACAGACTGGGCGCGGTCGCGCGCGCGTACCTTGTGGATTTCTATGGTGTATCCTCATCTCGACTGCAGGGTGGTTTGCCCACCGACCGCCTTTTAGCTGAGTGGGAGCTCGATTCCCCGCGAGTTGAGGCGCGTTTTCGATGGCGCCCGGCAGCCATAAGCGCAATAGAAGAGCGCATTCTGGTTCCGGCTTCGATCGACGATTGGAAGACCAGCGATACGTCCCGAGAGATGGCTCTGGTCGTGCAACTGGAGAATCGAAAGAGATTTCAGCGGGCGTTTTCCCGAGGGTTGGCGGTGCTGGAATTCTCTTTGGACGCCGAAGGCAATGGCGTCTACGAACTTGGACCAACCGCTGAGGCCGCGTTGTTACAAAGGAAACCATGAGAATCGATGCCATTATTCTGCGTGAAGTTCATATCCCCTTGCTGCGCCCGTTCGAAACCAGTTTTGGCGTCACGCGCGACCGTAGAATCGTGCTGGCCGAGGTTCAATCCGAAGGTCTGACCGGATGGGGCGAGTGTACCGCCGGCGAGCATCCGTTCTTCTCGGGCGAGTCCACGGACACCGCCTGGCAAATCCTGCTGAATGAGCTTGCGCCCGTGCTAGCTGCCGCTTCGCCGGAGCACGGCGGCGAGTGTCCGCGCATCTTCAACGCGGTGCGCGGCAACCCCATGGCCAAGGCCGCGCTTGAAAATGCCATCTGGGATCTTGAAGCGCAGCGCGAAGGCGTCTCGCTTTCGCGGCTGATCGGCGGTGTCCGCGAAACCGTTTCATGCGGCGTTTCTCTAGGCATTCAATCCTCGATTCCCGAACTGCTTGCCACGATCGAGCGCGAGTTGGCCGCCGGCTACCAGCGCATCAAGCTCAAATGCAAACCGGGATGGGACATTGAGGTTTTCGAGCACGTGCGCAGCCGCTGGCCGGCGATCCTGCTCAGTTGCGACGCCAATTCCGCCTACCGCCTGCGCGACGAAGAGCACATCGTAAAGTTCGATGGCTTCGATCTGCTGATGATCGAGCAGCCGCTCTGGCACGACGATTTCTACTTCCATTCCGTGCTGCAAAGGCGGCTCAACACGCCCATCTGTCTCGACGAATCCATCCGCAACCGCCGCGATGCTCTGGCTGCCATCGAGATGGAGTCCTGCAAGATCATCAACATCAAACTGGGCCGCGTGGGCGGTTTCTCCGAGGCCATCGCCGTGCACAACGCGGCGATGGAGCGCGGCATTCCCGTCTGGTGCGGCGGAATGCTTGAGTCCGGCATCGGCCGCGCGCACAACATCGCGCTTTCCACGCTCGAAGGCTTCACGCTGCCGGGCGATGTGTCGGCTGCGGCGCGTTATTGGGCGGAGGATATCGTCGAGCCGGAGATTACTGTGTCGGCGGAGGGCGAGATTGCGGTTCCCGACACTCCGGGCCGCGGCTACGAGGTGCGCACCGATCTCATCGAGAAGCTGACCGTGCGCAAAGAAACGGTCCGCGCCATGGCTCTGGTGGCCTGAAACCAGCGATTCGGCAGGCAGGACGTCAGCGGCGCACTTGCGGATTTCCGTCCATGCGGCGCACAAAAGCGCGAGAAACAATTAAAACGCCGACGGGCAGGAACGGCCAGCGACCTTCGAGTTTTCAGCTGCCAATGGAACCGATGGCATCGGGCGGCGTATTCTTCTTTAGCCGGGTAAAGCCGCCGGCAACTTCACTCAAATCCGCATGTCGAGGTCAATCGAATGAATCGATTTCGTCCCGTCGTATTTTCCGCCTTATGGCTTGCTTTGATTGGCGCGGTCGTCTTTGCGCCGTATGCAGCTTCAGTTCATGCGCAGGCAGCAAGCTCCACTGCGAACAGCGCTCCCACGAAGGTGCGGCTTTTGCCCGGCCTCGATAAGCAGTTGATCGATAACAGCGCTGATCCGTGCGTCAACTTTTATCAGTACGCGTGCGGAAATTTCGATAAGCTTTACCCGATCCCCCCGGACAGGTCGGCTTACGGCGGGTTCGCGATTGTCTTCGACTACACCGAGAACATTCTCAAGGATCTGCTCGTACAGGTCGCCCAACCGAATCCGCAACGCACCGCCAACGAGCAGAAAATCGGCGATTACTATGCGAGCTGCATGGATGAGAATGCGATCGACGCCCAAGGCCTCAAGCCGTTGCAGCCCGAGCTTGACCGCATCGCGGAGCTCACCAGCAAGAGCGAATTGACCGATCTGCTCGCGCACTACCAGATGATCAATGTGGGCGCGTTTTTCGGCTTCGGTGAGCAGCAGGATTTCAAGGACGCGCAAAAGCAGATCGCCGTGGTCGATCAGGGCGGTATTGGTTTGCCAGAGCGCGACTATTACTTCCGCACCGGGCCTGAAGCCGAGAAGACGCGCCAGCAATATGTGGAGCACGTGGCCGCCACGCTGCAGTTGCTCGGCGAACCGGCTGACAAAGCCGCATCCGACGCCCAGAAAATCATGGCCCTCGAAACCGCGCTGGCCAAGGTGTCGATGGACATCACCTCGCGGCGCCAGCCAGAGAATGTCTATCACCTGCTGCCCGCCGCGAAACTGGCCGAGTTGACGCCGGGGATCGATTGGACAAAACTCTTCGCCGACACGGGCGTGCCCGGAATCACGGAGTTGAATATTACGAATCCGGATTTCTTCAAGGGCCTCCAGACCGTGCTCGACACCACCGATCTTGAAACCATTAAAACCTACCTGCGGTGGCAGCTCGTCAGCTCCATTCCGGAGTACGCGCTGCCCAAAGCGCTGAGCGAAGAGGATTTCAAGTTCAACGCGCACGAACTGCAAGGCCAGCCCGAGCAGAGAGCGCGCTGGAAGCGCTGCGTTGCCGCCACCGATGGCGCGCTAGGCGAAGCGCTGGGCCAGGTGTACGTGGAAAAGAATTTTCCCACAGCGAGCAAAGCCTACATGGTGCAGATGGTTCACGACATCGAAACAGCGATGAGCGGCGAGATCGACGGCCAATCCTGGATGAGCGATCCGACCAAGCAGACTGCCGAGGCTAAACTCAAGCTGGTGGCCGACAAGATCGGCTATCCCGACCACTGGCGCGACTATTCCACGTTGAAGGTCGTCCGGGGCGATGTGCTCGGCAACGCCGTACGGGCCGCGGACTTTGAGAACAAGCGCGAACTCGCCAAGATCGGCAAGCCTGTCGATCGCGCCGAGTGGAGCATGAGCCCGCCAACCGTCAACGCCTATTACAACCCCTCGATGAACGACATCAACTTTCCCGCCGGCATTCTGCAGTCGCCGTTTTACGATCCAAGCGCAACGGATGCGGCCAACTACGGGCACATCGGCGCCATCGTCGGCCACGAGCTCACGCACGGCTTCGACGATCAGGGCAGCCAGTTCGACG
>JBAWFY010000719.1:0-3121 GCA_049592335.1 Occallatibacter sp. | reverse complement strand
TTATTCGCGTCAAGTGAATCGGGCGTTGCGTTTGTCGACGATCGGGATGCGCAGTTCGGAGGGCGACTATGAGTTTGAATGCAAGGACGATTGCCATAGCGGCATTTGGTGTTTTTCTGATGTCAGCATTGAGGCTCGGTGCGCAGGGACCGGCAAACGCGTCCAGCAGCGACGGGAAGGTTCTGGTTTCGAGCTCTGCCGAGCCGGGCGAGCCGATGTTCTTTGCTCCAATGCGAGAGTCCTCGATGGCGCCAGCCGCGACGTCGTCGGGAGAGCGGAACTTCGCCGTTCCCAGGGTTGAGCTGTTTTTGGGATACTCCTATGTGCGCGCGGTTCCGACGCTGGCTGCCGGAAACCGGCTGATGTGGATGAATGGCGGCAGCACGTCCATCGCTTTCAATGTGAATCGTTATCTGGGGTTGGTTGCCGACTTTGGCGCCTACACGAACTCGCAGATGCGCTTCACAGGCGCCTATACGTCTACCGTCAACGTGAACAATGCAAACGTGGGTGCCCTCTCGTATCTCTTCGGTCCGCGCGTGTCCTTCCGGCACGATAGAATCACTCCTTTTGCACAGGTTCTTTTTGGAGGCGTGCACGCGAACCAGGTAACACTCAACGCTTGTACATTCAGCTGCACGCTTCTCCCCGCTCAGGATGCGTTTGCCATGACGGCCGGAGGCGGCCTGGACCTGAGGGTCCACCATCATTTCGCCATCCGCATTGTTCAAGCCGAATATTTGATGACCAGGTTCCCGAGTTACACCACCGGAACAACCGCGACGCAGAACGACATGCGGCTTTCCGCGGGAATCGTACTTAGCATGGGTGGAAATGCCACTCGTCCGTCACTGGCGCTGGCCTGCTCCGCCAGCCCGGCTGCGATCTTCCCCGGCGACCCGGTCACGGTGACCGCGACGGCGAGCAATTTGGATCCAAAACTCAATGTGGTTTATACCTGGGCCGGCGTGCCGGGGCTGAATGGCAACGGAACGACAGCCTCACTGGACTCGGCCGCCACAGCTGCGTTGTCGCCCGGCTCCTATACGGTGGATTGCGGAGTGAAGGAAGGCAGACCCGGCAAGGAGGGCCTGAGGCCGTGGGAATCTGCTGCCGCAACGGCCATCTTGACGGTGAAAGCGTTTGAGCCTCCGACGATCAGCTGTTCGGCCGATCCCATCAACCTTAATCCCGGCGACAAAAGCACCATCACTGCTGCCGGCGTGAGCCCGCAGAACCGCCCACTGACTTATACCTACTCGGCTGCGTCGGGCGCGGTCAGCGGCAGCGGCGCCTCAGCCACCTACGATTCGACGGGCGCGGCGACCGGCCCCGTGACCATCGCCTGCAATGTTTCGGACGACAAGGGTCAGACGGCAACCGCCAACGCCAGCGTGACGATCGCGCCGCCTCCGCCGCCTCCGGCACCTCCCGCGGAGCAAGTGCGACTAGAGACTCGCCTGGCGCTGCACAGCGTCTTCTTCCCGACCGCTCAGCCCAGAGCCGAGCATCCCGAAGGCGGCTTGTTGGCCAGCCAGGAAGGGACACTGACCGCCCTTGCGACGGATTTCAAGAGCTACCTAACATTTAAACCCGATGCCCACCTCATCCTGACAGGACACGCGGATGTGCGCGGGTCAGTCGAGTATAACCAGGCGCTTTCCGATCGCCGTGTGGCTCGCACCAAGCAGTTTCTGGTGGAGCAGGGTGTTCCCGAAAACAGCATTGAAACGCGCGGCCTGGGCAAGGACGAAGAGCTCACCGCCGACCAGGTGAAAGCCCTGGTGGAACAGAATCCCGACCTGAGCGACGCGGAGCGGGCAAGAATTCTCCATGACCTGAACGTTATTGTTCTGGCGCAAAACCGTCGCGTAGACGTTACGCTGAGCACCACGGGCCAACAATCGGTGCGTCTCTATCCGTTCAACGCCGCCGATGCCCTGACACTTCTTCAGGAGAAGTCTACGACGCCCAGAAAGAAGGCCGCGGCGCCGGTGAATAAGTGACCGCTAAGGCCGCCGGCGAATCTTGATGCAGCAACAGAAGGGGAAGAAACCCGGGAGGATTCAATGTCACCAACTGTAGTGGAGAGAACGGCGGACAACATCGTCGAAGCGGCTCACCAGACTTCTCGCGCAACCTACGCGATTGCCGATGCGGTAGAGGATGGCGTAGGGGCCGTGCGGCATGCGGCGAAGCAAGGTTGCGATGCCGGGGAAGAATTCTTGAATGAAACGACCCATCGCCTCCAGCGGCACCTTTTGCTCACTGTTGCGGCGACGTTTGCCATAGGCGCCACCGCAGGGGCGCTCCTCGGATGGTTCATCAAGCGAAAATAAATCGGAAACCCCGGCGGCCGGGGTCACAACCATTGCGATACCCAGGTTGACCGCTTTCGCGAGGATTGCCCACCTCGATTCGGATCAAAAAATGCGCGTCTTTGGCGCGCCGGGTGCGATTGTGTCCTCAGCCATTTTTGAGCAATATTGATCAGTTTTCATTTCGCCGCTCGAAGAGACTATTTATGGGAACGCCAATTAGTGGCGCGCAGGCGGCCTCTCCCATCCCCCTGAGGGACGCCCGTCCCCTTTACGAGGGACAGTGCCGCTTAGCGCAAGTTGACCAGGATAAAGCCAGCCGCCTGCTCTCAGGGCGCAGTCAAAGAACCGGGAGGATCATCGTCATGCAAATCCAACCTCCTCTTAGTTCACCATGCCTGCGGGAGCCTGCTCTTACTCCAGACGGCGAGGCGTCGTTGTACGCTATGACCATGAGAATTGGCATCAACTGGATCTTTGTGATTACCCTTGCCATCTTTCATCTTGCCGCGCTGGCAGCTTTGTTCTGTTTTCGATGGTCGGCTCTTGCTGCGTTTCTAGTGGTGTGGGTGCTGGCGGAGAATGTTGGGATAGCGATGGGCTACCACCGCCTGTTGACTCACCGTGGATACTCTACGCCAAAGTGGTTGGAATATTGCATTACCACTTGCGGTACGCTTGCCCTTCAAGGCGGGCCCATCTATTGGGTGGGTGTTCACCGCATGCACCACAGATATACCGACAAGGAGGGAGATCCGCACTCGCCGCGTGACGGGAAGTGGTGGTCCCATATGGGATGGATC
>JBAWFY010000718.1:0-2403 GCA_049592335.1 Occallatibacter sp. | reverse complement strand
GCGTATTCGCTGCTGACGCATGAGCAACTTATCGACCTCA
This sequence comes from Occallatibacter sp., assembly GCA_049592335.1. Taxonomy (GTDB): domain Bacteria; phylum Acidobacteriota; class Terriglobia; order Terriglobales; family Acidobacteriaceae; genus Telmatobacter. The sequence continues at coordinate 2,363 of JBAWFY010000718.1, read as the reverse complement.
CGTGGGAGGACTCGATCGTGCCACTGCTCATGAGCCACTACCCGAACCTGACGCCGGAGGAACTCGACCAGACGCGCGCGTACGCATACGGCGGGTGCGTGATCCAGGACATAGGCTACTACCCGTTTGGCGACGGGTTCTTTTCGGATCTGACCCACTACGTGCGCTCGGGCGACTTTGTGGTGGCGCTGTTTCGCAACGCGCACAACGCCAACGAGCTGGCATTCGCCGTGGGCGCCCTCTCGCATTACATCGGGGACACGTACGGCCACTCACAGGCGACCAACCTTGCCGTTCCTATCGAGTTTCCGAAATTGAAAAGACGCTTCGGGAGGATCGTGAATTATGCCGAGGGCCGGCATCAACACGTGCGCACCGAGTTCGCGTTCGATATCGATCAAATTGCGCATCACCGCCTGGCGCCGCTGGGCTATTTGCGCCACATCGGGATCCAGGTTCCGGTGCATCAACTGGCACTGGCGTTTTATGAGACATACGGGCTGACTGAAGATTTCAACGCTCATCGGGGACAACGCTTCAACGTGGCTGCCTACCGGTTTGCCACGCGCACGTTCATCCCCCGCGTGGCGTATGCGGTGACGATTCTGCACCGCAGCCTGGAGCCGGTGGAGCTGCAAACGCCCGACGCTATCGAGATTGAGAATGAGTCCGCCGCCGCGGCCAAGCTCTACGATTGGGCGGCGTATCGCACCCGGAAGGCTGAAGTAAGAACGCATATTCTGGCCGGGGTGTTGTGGGTGCTGCCCAAGATTGGGCCGTTGTCGATGGTCGCTGTGAAGGGGCCGACTGCAGCCTCAGAGGCCGATTACATGCACAGCGTGGTTTCGGCCACCACGGTGCTGCATGAGCGCCTGGCCATCTTCACACCCGTTGAGGCGCGCCGGGAGCGGATATTGACCGCGACCACCTCGACGGAAACGCTGGGCCCGCTCGATCCCAAACAACCGTTGCCCAATCGCGACCTGGACACAGGCGCGGTGGTGAAACCGGGCGGCTATCCACTCACCGACACGACCTATGCCGAGTTGTTGCGCCGGCTGACGAGCACGCCCACGCAGGCGATTCCGCCGGGCATCAAAAGCGATGTGGAGGCGTATTATTCCGATCCCAATGCGCCCATCGAGACCAAGCAGCATCCCGATGAGTGGAAGAAGGTGCAGGAGGAGCTGAAAATTTTGGAAACCATGCCGACCAGCACCGAGCCTGCGCCATATCCGACCTATGGGGAAGTGAATCAAGCGGGGAAATGAGTGGGAACCGCTGGAGGAAGGTTCATCGAAGCCCGGAAGCTCGCGCTGCTCAGCCGGATGTTTTCCATCCCGTTCTAAAGCCAAGCGCCTTGTTGAGAGCAAATGGTCCACAGCTCATTGCGCCCACGGCTTGGCATACATCTGGAATCTTCCGATTGGCACGCAGCGTAGATGGTCTCGATAGCTCGGTTGTCACGACTGTTCTTTCGGCCGGATGAACGAGCGCATACGCAATCAGGAACGGATCGCGCCCCAGCTTCTCTACTTCGTCGTCGCGAAGATCGGGTGCATAGCCCACAGTGACGACTTGTTGGACAAGGGCACTATCAACGGCTTCGTCCAGCAGTAAGGCGGCTTCGATTTCAGCGGTACAGATCCAATCGAGAAGCGGATCGTCGTCCTTTCGTCCGGCCTTTATCTCTTCCATGATTTCGCGGGGAATCTTTACCCGATTTGATGCGGCCTGATCATAGACCCAGCTCCAAAACTCCGGGACCTGATCGAGCGGGTAATAGGTGCTATTGGCGGTGATGAGCACGTTTGCATCGAGGAGGTAGAGCACCTACTGTCCACCTCGCATTCCGGCCATGTAGATCAAGGGGTCTACGTTGCGAGGTTTGACGCCGAGTACCTGTCCGGCTTTAGTTGGGGTGAGGAATCCCTCCGCGATCGAATTTCTTACTAGATCTAAAAGTGCGAACCCGAGCCGATGTCGCTTGACAACGTAGTAACTTGGGCCGCCCTCGTCCTTGTCTCTAGTTGCTAGCCGTGCTTGCGCTGCGACCCACTCATCCTTGTAATGACGGTCCAGCTCTCGCCATCTGGCATGCGTGATGGTACTTACGCGCAGAAGCTTGTATGCGACCATCGCACGGCTGATTTTCCGCCTGCTCGCGAATTGGTCGATTGCCTCGATAGTTTCCTGGAGGGGAGCGCGATGCAAAAAGCGCAGTTCGTTCATCTCGGTTTCGGGTAGAAGAATCTCCCCCGCCACGCTGTTGCAGTAGATCTCAAGCTGCGTGTCGGTATCTCCGCCACTTACTCCGGTCGTCCCGAGCCACAAATGCGTTAGCTCGTGGAGCGCCGTAAAGG
>JBAWFY010000717.1:0-3337 GCA_049592335.1 Occallatibacter sp. | reverse complement strand
CATAGGAACGTTCGGCGCATCATTTAAATTCGCGTCTTCCGCGACGCGTGAAACGGCCTTAGGCGAGCCTCGCCGCGCCACGCCCATGGCGCCCGCCGCGTCCTCCCGAGGCGACACATACCGTAATCTAAACTATATCACAATATGAGATTATCTCGTTCGCAGGGCAATCGCATTTCAAAACAGGGTGAGCAACTTTGCGAGATAGGTTTCGTCCCACCCCGCTCTTTTGATTTTTCCGCGCAGAGAGCCTTTTTCGCCGTCTTTTTGCATGACGTTCAAGGCCATGTGGCGGAGGACGGCGAGATTATGCGGCGCATTTCCGAGGCGGCTCCTGTCCTGATCTTCGTTCATGACGACGTCGAGCCGCCAATGTAGTCGGTGGTGAGTAGGCCGGAGGGATTTCACCTCCAGCCTCTCCCAGAACGGTGCGGGAGCCTCTCGACTCACACCGCTCCCATCAAGCAAGCCCCGTCGCCATTCTTTTGCGCCAATGCACGAACAGATTGGGCTGCCGTTTCGCGATTTCTTCGAGAAAGCGACAGGCCCGTATCTTGTGGCCTTTCAGCCGTTTGAACTTCCTCATCGCCCAGGCGACCAACGTTTTGTCGAAGTGCTCGAGGACCGAAGCCATCGCCGAAGGACAAAACCGCCCATAATACGCCATCCAGCCGCGCAGGACCGGATTGTGCAAACGAGCGATGTCATCCAGGCTGAGTTCCGTTCGATTGCGGTAGTTCAACCGTCGCGTCTTCACCCGCATGGTTTTGAGAGCCGATGCGCTGACCGCCGGCGTGAAGCTCACGAACAGAGTGTTCCGCTTGCGATTCTTCACGACCCGAGGTCGGAAACAATAGCCGAGGAAGTCGAACTTCGTCGTCGGATATTGGCCCTTGCGACTTTGGTCCTTGCAATAGACGATCTGCGTCTTGTCCGGATGCATCTCGAGGCCGCATTGCGCGAACCGTTCCGCGAGCGCCGCCTTGACGGCCAGCGCCTGCGTCTCGGTCTTGCAATGGATCAGCCCGTCGTCCGCATAGCGACACCAGGGAACGCCCGGAAACGTTCGCGCCATCCAGGCGTCGAACGTGTAGTGCAGGAACAGGTTGGCCAGGATGGGACTGACCACGCCCCCTTGCGGCGTTCCTTTGGTCCTCTCGACCAAAGTTCCATCCGCAAGTTGCAGCGGCGCCATCAGCCATCTCCTGACGTAGAGCCGAACCCATTCGCTGTCCGTGTGTTTCTCCAGCGCCCGCAGCAGAAGTTCATGGGAGATGTTGTCGAACAGTCCCCTGATGTCGAATTCTAGAACCCAATCGTATCGCCAGCAGCGTTCGCGCGTAACCGCGATGGCGTCCAGCGCCGATTTCTCCGGCCGATACCCATACGAGTCCGGCAGGAAAATGGGTTCCAGAAGAGGTTCGAGGACGGCTTTGACGACAGTCTGCGCCACGCGATCCGCCACGGTCGGCACGCCGAGGATCCTTTCCCCGCCAGTCTTCTTTGGAATGGCGACCGCCCTGACGGGCGGCGGGAAGTAGCTCCCCGACGACATCCGATTCCAGACCCGATACAGATTGCCTTTCAAGTCCCTTTCGAAGTCTGCGATCGTCTCCTTGTCCACGCCGGCTGAGCCAGCGTTGGCCTTCACGGCCAAAAAGGCTTCGTACACCAGCCCCTTCGGGATGGTGAAAGGCTTTGCCGCCGTCACGGGCTTCCTCCTGTCGCCAGTTGAACCCGCGATGCAGCTGCTCGACCCGACCCCTTTGCTCCAGCCGCATTACCGGCCTTCATCGCTCCTACGGATCGGTCCGTCCCAGTGCTCCGCTTCGGTACGCTCGCCTCGCGATTGCTGTCGCTTGTGCTTCTCCCTTGGCATCGGAACGACTGGTTCCCGCAGTTCCGCGCAAGAGCCCGGATCAGAGTCACGCCCCCTATACGCCGGTCGCCGCCCGCCCAGTCATCAGGCATCCGGCAGGCTTGTCCCAGGAGATCGAAACGCCCCTGGTTTCGACGACAAATCTTTGGGTTACGACGCGTCAACGAAGGTTCACTTTCGTTCGTCTCTCTGATCCACACCTGCCCCGGGTGGCCCCCGGCGCTTTGACTCCAATGCTCACCACCACGGCTCTTTACCGCAGCAGCTTGGAGTGGTTTGAAGCCCGCTCCTGAAAGCCGACTTCGAAGGGCCTTCCTTCATCTCTCACGCAGCTTTGACACAATCGGTCAGTTCATAACCGAACCTCCTTCTTGTGTGCGCCTGCGGCGCACTTTCGACGCCCCAATGCGCGCGGGCGACTTCGTTGAGGCGTTCGGGCGAGAGCGGCGCGCTGAGCAGATAATAGGCGGTTTCGCGCGAGGTTTTGCCGTCGCTTTCGCGGATGCGCTCCACCTTGCCCACGGCTCTCAAGCCCGGCCATCGATGGGTTTCCACCAGAAAGGCGACATCCATCGAGACCGTCGCCGTGCGCGTCTCGATGCGGCCGTGATCGGCGTCGATGACCGGCGCGGCTTTACGCGTCTTGCTGGCGGGATCGTCGAGGAACAGCACGACGTCGCGATGCAGCGTTTCCTGATTTCCCTTCAAAGCCAGAGCATAGTCGCCGCCCTGATCGACGATCTGCTGAGCGATGGCGCGCTGACAGTTGAGCGCGTCGGCGGTGACGATGGCGCCTTTCAGCATCAGCATTTCCAAAAGCTTCGGCACGGCGGTGATTTCGTTCGATTTCGCATCCGTGGCGATTTGCGCCAACACCAGCCGTTGCTCGCAGCCCCAGGCGCTGACCATGTGCAAGGGCGATTTGCCGCTGGCCTTGTCGAACGAACGGCGCAGAACCTTGCCGTCGATGGCCACGACGCCCGCGCACTGCTTGGAAAATCCCGCCATGAACCGCTGAAAAACCGCGCGAAACTGCTCTGGATCGAGCATGCGGAAAAGCCGGCTGAACGTGTCATGGCTGGGCACGCCGTTCTCGAGTTCGAGAAAGCCGCGCAAAAACGGCTCCTTCGACTTCGCGAACAACCCCATTTCCACCGAACCCTGGCTCCCGCACAAAACGGCGCAGAGCGCTATCGCCAATATCTCATGGAAATCGTGAAGCGCGGCATTGCCCGTGCGCGGATCGTCCAGCCCATCCCAGCAGGCGACAAAATTCTCCAATACGACCCCCCCAGGCGCGATTCCTTCGCAACCCGGTAGAATCCATTTCACTCAAAACGCAAAACGCCCCAAATCCGACAGGCCGATTTCAAATGCGATTCCCCTGGCTCTTGCCCTTCACCTCGTTGCAGAACACCACGATCGACAAGAGATAGGTCTTCAAGGGCAATTTACGCC
>JBAWFY010000716.1:0-2347 GCA_049592335.1 Occallatibacter sp. | reverse complement strand
CTTTATTATTGGGCGCCTGACTGGCGGCAACGGCGGTGGCGCTGGCTTTCGCCGGGAACCGTGATCGGAATCGCGGTATGGCTTCTTGCCTCACTAGGTCTGCGTATCTATCTGCACTACTTCAACAGCTACTCCGTCACATACGGATCGCTGGGCGCCGTTATCATCCTGCTCACATGGTTTTATATCAGCGGACTTATGTTGCTGCTCGGCGCAGAGGTCGACAAGGTGATTGGCGATGCAAACCGCGAGACGACTGCCAAGCGCACAGTTCCTCCCGTCGCCATCTCCACGGGCCGGCGAGCCGGATGAGCCACTATCGGCGGCGCAGCATCGCAACCGGCGTCTCGACTTCAATGACGGGCCAGTCGTTCACCCACCCAAGCCCTCACCGCACTGCGACACTTCTTTAACCATATGGTTTGTGCGTCCAGCCGCTTAGGCCACCGCATATCCCTGTCCGTGCTGCAATGCCGCAAGAAAAGTCCTTCGCATCGACGCAGTGCAGCCGCACATCGCCGCTGTGGGCTCGCAACAAAAGCGCATCCAATGAACAAAGAGAAAGGAGAGAAATCAATGGCCACAAAAAATAGCGAAAAGAAATCTAACGGTGGAAAGAAGTCGAAGTCTCACTCATCTGCCGGCAAGAGTTCCCCCCGGACGACCCGAAAGTACAGTCCGAAAGCCGGCAAAGAAGTGGAGACCGAAATGCACGAAATGAAACGCGGCAAGCTCAAGAGCGGGCGCAGCGGGAAGAAGGTCACCAATTCCAAGCAGGCTATCGCAATCGGCCTCTCGAAGGCGCGGAAAAGGGGCGAGAAGGTTCCCCAGAAGAAGTCCTGAGTTGCAGTCCCGGTGCTGGCGGCTCTCCGGAGAGAGTGCTCTCAATTCTCGCGAGGTGCCTTCACCAGTCCGCAGCTCTTTATCGCTAACTCCCAGGGTTCAGGATTCCGTACACATCCAGCTCGCCCGGGATCGAGGTGGAATTGTCCGCGCCGCCGATGTTATTGCCGCGCGTACCGATATAGACATGGCCATTGGCCACCGTCGGCACCGTGTACTTAACCGGATAGCCAGCAGTGTTGGCCGTGTTCATGCTACTGTTCCACAGCTCGGTAGCAAGATTGGTAGCGGAGTAGGCGTGCAGCACTGCAGGTCCGCAGGACTTGGAGCGCGGTGTGCAGTAACTGCTGTAGTTGATTGTCCATAGAATGCCATTCGAACCGTCAGGCATCGCGCTGATGACCGGGTTGGTACCTGGAAAGCTAAAGGTAGTTGGGGTAACAGAGCTGGGAGACGTGACGATCCGTGCCGTTTGGGGATTTACAGCAAAAGCCTGAACCCCCAGGTTATTTGCAGGAACAAATAAAGTATTGTTCCAGTATGCAGGAGTGCCAAAAATCCCATCGCCCACGTATAAGAGCTGCCACGCGCTCGAATTGCCAAATCCTCCCATGTTATCGCGGTTTATAATGTAGTAAGTTCCATCCTTAGCCCCGTTCACCAGCAAATGTGTAGGATTAGAACCATTGGCTGGCAGGTCAATCAAAACCGATCCTGCCGAACTCACATCCAGGTCATCGGCCTCGTCGGTCTGCTCGTCGGATGGAGTAAAGTACTGCTGCATGGCGAGCGCCCCGTTCAGCTGAAAAACCGAGTCGCTGTAGTCATTGCTCGGTCCTGTCGAACTGTTACCATCGAAGATGCCATTCCCGGAGCTCATGTATAAGTTACCACTGGCGTCCGCCGCTGGCGCGTCGCCGTCCATCCAAATGCCGCCGCCCCCGGTGTTAGGCGTAATGTTCAGGACATATTTCTGCGCCAGCGTCGACGCGTCATAGCCCATCACCCAGCCGCAAAACGGCGGATCGTCCTCGTGTGATCCCCACGCAATATAAACCGTCCCATTGACGAGAGTCAGGCCCGCGCGCTGGTTCTGCTGTCGTGGACTGAAGGTCGTTACCGTGCCGCCTCCATAAGTTCCTGGATAAGTGGCCGCGATAACGGCAGGTCCTGAGAACTTCTCGTTCCCCGTGGTCATATCGATGGCATGTAATCGCTGGTAGAAATTGGCCTGTGTCGCATCCATCGACTTCGACACGACATATAAAGTATTGGTCGTCGGGTCGATTACCGGCGTACCGGTCACGCCTACCTCAGGCGCGATATCTCCATTTCCGACACCGACCTGCTCGTCTGAACCATAACCGGGAACCGGCGTTTCTCCAGAGGTTCCGCCATGCACGGTGTCGATCAGGCTCACGGACCACAATGGTGTGCAAGGGCTCGTATTACTGTCCGCATCGAAAGCAAATATGCTGTCGTGCTGCGTAGCCACAAAGATCAC
>JBAWFY010000715.1:0-2518 GCA_049592335.1 Occallatibacter sp. | reverse complement strand
ACCAGCCCACTTCCAGCCCAGAGGCGCCATGAAGAGCCCGTAAACTGCGATCAGCGTTGCAACGGCCTGCGTACTGAGCACTGCTATCAAAAGAGTCTTCGCAGGGCGTATCGACCAGAATGGACCGCGTGTACGCGTGAGGAAGATGGTCAGATGCCCGGCCACGGAAAGCTTGAGGTACATGAGCGTCTGGACGGTCAAGCGGTCCATGTGGAAGACGCGCTCGGCAAGATAGAACAGGCCAAACGCCGCCACAACGCCGATCACTCCCAGCACGGTGGAGATGCTCAGCACCAGGCGCATGTTCCATGCTTCGGGCTTGTCTCTGTAGTGAACGTTGTCATACGCGATCGAAAGAATGGCTCCGTCGTTGAGCAACGCGATCATGACGATCATCACCGCGGTCACGGGATAGAAGTTGAACACCAGGATCGCCAGCGTCATGAAGAACAGCACCCGCAGCGTCTCCGCGATGCGGTAAATGGCATAGCTGTTCATGCGCTGGAAGATGCGCCGGCTCTCCTTGATGGCGTCGATAATCACCGACAAACCCGACGCCAGTAACACAATCGACGCTGCCGCTCGGGCTGCATCTGTCGCGCCAGACACAGCGATGCCGCAGTCGGCTTTCTTCAATGCCGGCGCATCGTTGACGCCGTCGCCGGTCATGCCGACGATATGGCCATGTTTCTGCAGCACGTCAATAATGTGAAACTTGTGTTCGGGAAAGACCTGCGCAAAGCCATCCGCGTCTTCAATGGCCTTGGCCTGCTCCGGGGTCGCATCCTTCTTCAGGTCGCCCAGCGAACTGGCGTCCAGGACGTTCGAGCCCAGTCCCAGTTGTTTTGAGGTTTCCCGTGCGATGGCCAATTGATCGCCCGTAACCATCTTGATCTTCACGCCCATCTGGACGGCGCTGGCGATGGTTGCTTTGGCTTGCTCACGCGGCGGATCGAACAGCGGCAGCATGCCGGCGAACTTCCATTTGCCTTCCTCGTCGGCCCGCGCTACGCCAAGGGAACGGAAACCGCGTCCCGCAAACTCATCGATAGCCTTCTCGACGGCAGGCTTGACCTCGCCGACGTTGGTTGCCATCTCGAGAATGACCTGCGGAGCCCCTTTGGCCACAAAGAATTGCTTGCCGTCCGTCCCTTTGACGGTAGCTTCCGTGCGTTTGTGCACCGGATCGAAGGGCGTGAAGTGAAGCACCTGGAAACTTTTCAGCTCCTTGTCGTCCTTCACGCCGCCAATCACCGCCAGGTCGATGGTGTCCTTGTCTTCCGCGCGCGAGGCCAGCGCCGCCCACAGAATCACCTTGTCGGGAGCAGTGCCGTCCACCGTGAACGGGTCGCCCAGTGTCAGTTTGTTCTGGGTCAGGGTGCCGGTTTTGTCCGAGCACAGAACATCAACGCCGGCAAGTTCTTCAATCGCTGACAGGCGGGTGACAATCGCTTCCTTCTTGGCGAGCAGCCGAGCGCCCACGGCCATGGTTACCGACAGGACCGTTGGCATGGCGACGGGTATCGCGGCCACCAAAAGCACCAGGCAGAATTCCAGCGTGGTGAGGACCTTGTCGCCGCGGAAAAGGGCGAAGCCGAGAATCAAGGCGACCAGCGCCACCGCCAGGATGATCAGGTAGTCGCCGATCTTCATCACTGCCTTCTGGAAGTGACTGACGGTATGCGCCTCCTCGACCAGTTGCGCGGTCTTGCCAAAGTACGTGTTCGTCCCGGTGGCATAGACAATCGCGTCGATTTCGCCCTGGCGGATGATGGAGCCGGAATAGACCGCGCCGCCGGGTTTGGCGGTAACGGGCAGCGACTCGCCAGTCAAAGCGGACTGGTCTACCTCGATGGAATCGCCGTCGAGCAAGCGCGCATCGGCCGGAACAATGTCGCCGAGCCGGAGACGTACGACGTCGCCTGGCACGAGTTCACTCGCCTTGGGATCCTCCCACTTGCCATCGCGCTTGACCTTCGCCTTGATCGCTAAACGGGCTTTGAGCGCGGCAATGGCGTTACCGGCCTGATGCTCTTCCCAAAATCCAACCAGGGCGTTAGACAAGAGCAGCACAAGGATGACGAAAAAATCGAGCCAATGACGGACGACTCCCGACAAAATAACCGCAGCTTCGATCATCCACGGAATCGGGCCCCAGAAGTAGGAGAGGAACTTCAGGTATTCGTTGGTCTTCTTTTCCTCGATCTGGTTCGGTCCATACTGCGCCTGGCGCTTTGTAGCCTCTGCCTGCGTGAGTCCGTCTGCAGACGCGCCGAGCTTTTTCATGAGCTCAGGCATGGGAAGCGACTTCAGATCATTCTTGTCATCCTTCGGAGATGGCTTGGAGTCAGACTTCGACCCCTGCTTATCTGCATTGGGCGTCGGCTTCGATTCGGGCTTATCTGGGTTCGATGTCACGATGGTTGTTCTCCTGTTTTTGCTCCCTCCACCGGGTGCCAGTCCCGGGAAGGCTTGGAAGATCGTTGAACAGGCATTGAAGATGAGGGCTCATTGGGGG
>JBAWFY010000714.1:0-3194 GCA_049592335.1 Occallatibacter sp. | reverse complement strand
ATCCTGACCTGCCTGAGAAGCTGACATTCCTTCATGCCGAGGAGATTCTCGATATGTTTCCCACGCTGCCGCGCAAGCAACGTGAGACCGCCATCCTGCAAAAGTATCCCGCCGTTTTTATCATCGGTATCGGTTGGCCGCTGAAAGACGGCTATCCGCACGAGATGCGCGCCGCCGATTACGACGACTGGGTCACCGACACTCACGCCGAAACCGGCAAAGACACACACGGTCTCAATGGCGACATTCTCGTCTGGAACTCGGTCACCAAACGCCGCCATGAGCTCACCTCCATGGGCATCCGTGTCACCGGCGAGACCCTGAAGAAGCAGCTCACCATGTCCAAACAGTTGGACTTCATGCAACTGCCTTATCACAAGGCAGTTCTGAACGAACAAATCCCGCTTTCCATCGGCGGGGGAATCGGCCAATCGCGCACCTTGATGCTGCTGCTCCGCAAAGCTCATCTCGGAGAAGTAAGCGTCACTGTATGGCCAAAAATCCTCAAGCAGATGTGTGCCGAAAACAACATTTTTGTCTTGGAGTAAGCCGGGAGCCTCCAGCCCCACACACTCGCGTCTTTTGCGAATGTGTGGGGTTCCCGGTTTGCGCCGCTCGAGATTCCGCCCGCCAACTCGCCAACCTGCCAACCCCGCGCTGCGGGGCCAACTCGCCACGCTTGACCGCGAATCCTTCGCTGCTTTTTTCTCTAAATTGCTCAACTGACAGAATGATGAGAACCTTCTCTCTTATCAGAGCAGATGCATCGAACTGCTGAAACGCCACACCGGCCCAAAAATTACCCGTTCAAACAACTTTTTCTCTCAGAACAGGAATCTTTCGCTCCGCGTCCCGAATCACAACAATGCAACTTATTCTTCCTCACGGAGCTTTCGCATGACACTATCCGCTATTGAAGTCAATCGCTTGAAGCAAGCGCCTCTCGTAGATGGCGTCCTCCCAGCCGTGCTTCATCGCTGGAGCCCGCGCTCCTTTGCTGACCGCGATGTCCCCCCCGCCGACCTGCGCAAAGTCTTCGAGGCCGCACGCTGGGCGGCTTCCTCTTACAACGAGCAGCCTTGGCGCTTTATTGTCGGCCTGCGCAACTCCCTGACCTATAAGAAGATATTCTCCACCCTCATCGGCTTCAACCAGGGTTGGGCAGGAGCGGCGCCGGTCCTGATTCTCGGTGCAGCCAATACAAAATTCAGTCACAACAGTGCAGACAACCGCGTTGCTCTCTACGACTTGGGCGCAGCCGTCTCTTATCTCACCCTGCAAGCCGCCGTTCTCGGTCTCGCCACTCACCAGATGGCAGGCTTCGATCCGGCCGCTGCCCGCCAAGTCTTTGAAATTCCAGAGGATTACATCCTCGGCGCAGTCATCGCCCTTGGCTACCAAGGCGAGCCGTCCGCTTTGCCCCACCCTGACCTCATCGCTCATGAAATCGCTCCTCGTTCACGTAAACCATTGAATGAGTTCGTCTTATCGTCCTGGGAAACACCCGCCAACCTCGGCTGATTTTGCCGCCGGAAAACTGCGTACCCAAACAACTCGCAAGGAGACTCGACTCAGCCGAATGTGGGGGTTTATCCGAAGGATGATAGACGTTCGCCCGAGCGCAGCACGTTCGCTGCGTGCAGGTAGAGGCACCGGAGGGAGGCTGGGATTTCAGCCCCGCATAGCGCCTTCAGAACTACTGTGGGCCTCACAGGCTGCGGAAAGACTCGAGAAACGTGTTTCAATAGCCCGCTTTGCGTCAGTCGTCCACCGGCGTAGCCGACCCACGGTTCGATGAAACAGATGGCGCATCTTCTCCTGGAGGGAGAAGCGATAATAGCCCAGGACAAGCGCAGCGCAGTCCTGGGTCAGTGTCCAATAAAAGTTCTCGTCCCGCAGGGACGATGTGCACTTTCCTCAAAAAAGTTCTTAATGAAATCCATTCTTTAGAGCCTGTGCGAGGAGTAGTTTCGTTTTAGGGTACGACTTTAGCCGTGCCGGAAAGGTAACAAAACAATGGCGGGCTTTAGCCCCAGAGGGATGTTCCTCCCTAATTTTGCCCGTTAGTCAGAGCTTTTCCGTAGCCTCTTCAGCCTCACAGCAGCATTCCCGGCCGATTTCACCCGAAATCCCAAGTCTCTCCGCAGCCTGTAAAGTAGAGCCGGGGGGATTTCTCTTGACCAGCACGCGCACATCCCGCAAGCCATCCATCCGTCGCGCCAGCCATCGCACAACCCCATCCCGATCCCGCCGCCTCGGCTGGCGCAGCCGTCTGGTCCTCGCCTCTATCTCATTGATTCTCTGTCTTCTCGGCTGCGGGGTCGCTGCCCGCATACTGGCGCCAGCCTCCAACACGTCGCTCACACGCTTTGACGCCATCATCGTGCTGGGCACGCCTGCCGATAGCGATGGCAACCCCACACCCACTCAACTGGATCGAGTGACCGAAGGGGTGCGCGAATACGAACGCGGCATTGCTCCCCGGCTCATTATGACCGGAGGTGCGGCGCACAACAGTTTTGTCGAAGCGCGCGTCATGGCGCGAACTGCCCACGCCCAGGGCATTCCTGAATCAGCCATCTTTGTCGAGCCGCAAGCCAGGGACACAATCCAGAACGCCTGCTTCTCCGCGCGGATCATGAGAAACCACGGTTGGCACTCGGCTGAGGTGGTTTCCAGCCCCAGCCATCTCCCGCGCGCCGGTTATATCTTCAACGAGTTGCCGATCCAATGGCGCACCCACGCTGCACCTTCCCTCGAACCAGAGTCGTCCGCTTACCCTTGGGCCTCCGCCTGCGCTGAAACCGTCCTCACCGTCCGCTACCTGCTCTGGGCGCGCTGGAGAGAGACTTGCATTCCTTAATTGCAGCCCGCCCCTCGTTGTCCCCACCCGGTATCGTCCTGTAAGCTGAAATACGATGCCTTTCTCAGTAAGATTTTCCGCCGCTCTTGCCGTCGCAGCCGTCTTGGCTTTGTCCTTCGCACCCCGCGCACAGGCGCAAAGCACCGCCTCGCCGACCGCCGGCAATGGCACATACATCGCCAGCGATCCGCTGGCTGGCGTGCGCTACGACAACCGCTACGATGTCTCGCTCGGCATGGCCTATGACCACATGAAGGCCGGCGCAAACGTCCTCCAGGGATCCAACCTTGGCGGACTCGATCTCTCCGCCTCTTATTGGCTCTTCAAGCAC
>JBAWFY010000713.1:0-3074 GCA_049592335.1 Occallatibacter sp. | reverse complement strand
CCAGTGCTCCCAGCGGTGCGCGAGAATCGCCGATACCACCGACACAATCTGCACCACCGTTTTCAATTTGCCCAGATCGCTGGCCTGGATCGTGAAGCCTTCGGAAGACGCAATCGACCGCAGTCCCGAGATGAGAAACTCGCGGCCGATGATCACGACCACGATCCAAACCTTCACCACGTCGGGATTGTAGGCCACCAGCGCCACAAACGCTGCCGTCACCATGATCTTGTCGGCCAGGGGATCGAGCAGCATGCCCATGGTCGTGATGAGCCCATGCTTGCGTGCGAGATACCCGTCCAAGCCATCGGTGATCGACGCCAGCACAAACAGCACCGATGCCGCGATCTCCTGCTCCCCGTGCGGCCCCGTCCAGGGGAAATGCGGCGAAAGTATCCACAGGAAAAGCGGGATCATTACGATCCGCGTCATCGTGATGGAGTTCGGAAGATTCATGCGGTTCCGCAGCCGCGTTGGCGTGGGCTTAACGCCATTATCGCAGGTTCATGGCCGAGCGTCTCGCCCTGCAGCCCGAAGCGTGAAGACGCATGCGGCAGGCGCGCTCCTCCTCGCATCGTTCGGCTCACTCCGGCGTGCGGGCGAAGCGTCCGCCGGTCGCGAATCGCCGCCGATCCGCGTCTACGATCCCGGCGGCGGATACTTCCAAATTCCGAAGCACTCTCCGCCCACCCACAGATAGTGCGTGGAAGGATTCACGCGCACCACCCACGCCTCATGGCCGCCATCGATGCCGGAGCCTCCCGGCTGCAGCGTCAAGGGCGCCCAGGTCTGCCCTCCGTTAATCGATCGCCGCACCGCCTGGCTGCTCATATATGTGTCTCCGTGCCAGCCCACATAGACAATATTCGTGTTGCCAGGATCGACGGCGACGGTGGCCGCTTCGCTGTTTCCTTGGTTATCAGCCGGCAGCCGGCTCGAAATATTCGTCAGCGTCTGCGCGGTCAGATCGTACTCGTAAAGAGACGAGGTTCCCTCTCCTTGAGCAGTGGTAATGTAGAGCCGGTTGTTGGTCCCATCGAAAGCGATATCCGAGACGCCATTCGAGTCATTGGTGTTCACCACGGTCTGCCAGTTTGCGCCGTGATTCACGGACTTGACAACGGTGTTGCCGGAGGCCCCGTAAAGCTCCATCGTTCCCGACGGGTTATAGGCAAAAACTCCATCGACTCCGGTCATCTTGGTCCACGTCGAGCCGCCATCGGCGGTGCGCCAGTTGTCCCAGTAGGCATACGAGGAACCGGCCGGGTCCCCGATCGCCGTGCCGAGCGTGTTGCCCAGATCGCCCGTATCGGTCCAGGTGTTGCCGCTGTCAGACGACAAATAAAGAGTGGCGGCCTCTCCCCAACCCGGCGCGACGCCCACTGCCAACTCCGTGGAGCCGAGCGCATAGCCTCCGTAAGTAAATCCGCCCCACCCTAATCCCGACGCATTCAGATACAGCCATGTTGTCCCGCCGTCGGCAGTAAACGATGAGTCGTAGTCCTGGCTGGTTACGACAAGGAGATCGGGATTCTGAACGTTGAAATTGAACATCGACGCGATAGTGTAAGCGTTATAGCCGTTGTTGGACCAACTGAATACAGGCCCCGCATCGGTCGACTGGCTGATGAAATCTCCGCCGAACGACCATGCCTCGGAAGCGTTCGTCGGATGCCAGGCGTACAGGTGCTCACGGTCGTTTTCAGGAAGAAAGGACAGCGTCGAATTCAGGCTGCTGCTGTGCCAGGTATCGCCGCCATCGTTCGAGTAGTACCAGCCCTGCAAATCGTACTGCCCCTGATCGTCATCGATCAGCATGTTGCTGGGGTTGGCAGGACTCACTTTGAGGTTGCGTAGGCCGGGCGAATCGGTTGTCGGCAGGTTGGTGCTCGCCATCTTCGTAAAACTCTGGCCCGAGTTTGTGGAGAAATACACCCCGTCCGACTCGTTGATATACACGTTATTCGGATACGTGGAAATCACATCGAGGCCCAGTACCGAACCGGTCACTTCTTTCGTAAAGCTTGCGCCTCCATTGATGCTCAAGTAAAAGCCGTTTGCGGTGGCAACATAGACATAACCCAGCGTTGGATGCACCTTAACAATGCCGTCTTCGATCTTCGTGCCGTCCGGGAAGGTCGACAGGATCTTGTTCCAGCTGACCCCGCCGTTTACAGACTTCCACAGGCCTCCTCCGCCGTCTGAATACGCCACCCAGTAGGCGATCTGGCTGAAGCCACCGGAAGCACTTGAAGGATCGAAGGTCACCGAATCGTGATACGTTCCCGATCCCTGCATGTTCTGTTCGAGAACCGGACTCCAGGTTGCGGCCTGGTCGGTTGAAAGCCACAGTCCGTTCACAGAATAGGCCGCGCCATTGCAACCGACTGCCAGAATGCGGCTGGTATTGTTGGGGTCGATGGCAAAGGCCGTGGCTCCACGTGGCGCGAAGCCCACATTCGCCGGCTGCCAGTTAGCGCCGCCATCGAGGCTCTTGTAGATGCCACCGACATCGGTGCCAAAGATCAGGAAATTGCCTGTCGGATCGATAGCGATATTCTGCGGAACCTGTCCGCCCTCACCGCCAGCATCGCCTGCGTTGATACTGGCCTGATTAACCAACGGCACGGCTGTCCACCCCACGCCCGCAGTCGTATTTACCGTAAAGCTCTGCGAAACCACTGTGGCCGCGGCATACGTCGCGTTCCCCGCCTGCGTCGCCTGAATCGTGCAGGTCCCCGCCTCAAGAAATGTCGCCGCCGTGCCGCTCACCGTGCAAACGCTCGCTGTTTGCGAGGCAAAGCTCACGGTCAATCCAGAACTCGCCGTTGCTGAGAGCGTCAGCGGCGTGCCCACGGTCTGCGTACCCGGATTCACAAAGGTGATGGTTTGCGAAAGCAGCGCCGTATTCACCGTAAAACTCTGTGAGACCGGCGTGGCCGCCGCATACGTCGCGTTCCCCGCCTGCGTCGCCTGAATCGTGCAGGATCCAGCTTCAAGGAAAGTCGCCGTCGTCCCGCTCACCGTGCAAACCGTCGTCGTCTGCGAGGCAAAGCTCACCGTCAGCCCTGAGC
>JBAWFY010000712.1:0-3997 GCA_049592335.1 Occallatibacter sp. | reverse complement strand
ATGAGGCGAGCCACGGCGTGTTTTTCCATGTACTCGCTCATGTCGATGCGCACCATGGCCTGCTCGTCGTCAAAGAGGAACTCGGCGAGCGCGCGGGCGGTTTCGGTTTTGCCCACGCCGGTCGGTCCCAAAAATATAAAAGAGCCGATGGGGCGCTTCGGATCGCTCAAGCCGGCGCGCGAACGGCGAATGGCGTTAGCGACCACGCTGAGCGCGGCATCCTGGCCGATCACGCGTTCGCGCAGACGATCTTCCATCTGGACGAGCTTTTTCACCTCGCCCTCCAACATGCGGCTGACGGGAATGCCCGTCCATTTAGAAACGATTTTGGCGATGTCCTCCTCGTCGACCTCCTCTTTCAACATGCGCGGGGCTCCGCCCTTTCCGTCCTGGACGGCATCCAGGCGCTTCAGCTCGGCTTCAAGCTTGGGCAGTTCGCCGTACTGGATCTGCGCGGCGCGGTCGAGCTGCCCCTTGCGGGTCTGCTCTTCCATTTCGAAGCGCAGTGCTTCGATCTTCTTTTTCAATTCACCGACGCGGTTGATGGCCTCGCGTTCCTTGGTCCAGCGCGCGCGGAGTGCAGTAATCTGCTCGCGCAGGTTGCCGATCTCATGTTCAACAGCCTTGATCCGCTCCTTGCTGTTGGAGTCGGTTTCGCGTTTGAGCGCGGCACGCTCGATTTCGAGCGAAGTGGCCTGGCGCTCGAGCTGATCGATCTCGGTGGGAACGGAGCCGATCTGGATGGCGAGCGATGCGGCGGCCTCGTCAACCAGATCAATCGCCTTGTCGGGCAGGAAGCGGTCGGAGATGTAGCGGTGCGAGAGCGTGGCCGCGGCCACGATGGCGGCGTCCTTGATGCGTACGTTGTGGTGCTGCTCGTAGCGGTCTTTGAGGCCGCGCAGAATGGCGATGGTGTCTTCGACGTTGGGCTCGCCGACGTAGACGATCTGGAAGCGACGCTCGAGGGCCGCGTCTTTCTCGATGTACTTGCGGTACTCGTTGAGCGTGGTGGCGCCGATGGCGCGCAGTTCGCCGCGCGCGAGAGCCGGCTTGAGCATGTTGCTGGCGTCGATGGCGCCTTCGGCCGCTCCGGCGCCGACGAGCGTGTGCAGCTCGTCGATAAACAAAACGACCTGCCCATTGGATTCTTCGATTTCCTTGAGCATGGCCTTGAGGCGGTCTTCGAACTCGCCGCGATATTTTGCGCCCGCGAGCATGGAGCCGAGATCGAGCGCGATCACGCGCTTGTCGCGCAGGCTTTCGGGCACGTCGCCAGAGACGATGCGGCGCGCGAGGCCTTCAACAATGGCGGTTTTGCCTACGCCGGGCTCGCCGATGAGCACGGGATTATTTTTGGTGCGGCGCGAGAGAACCTGGATGACGCGGCGAATCTCTTCGTCGCGGCCGATGACGGGATCGAGCTTGCCGCGGCGCGCGAGGTCGGTGAGATCTTTGGCGTATTTTTCGAGGGCCTGGAACTTGGCCTCGGGATTCTGGTCGGTGACGCGCTGCGAGCCGCGTACCGCCGTGAGAGCTCTCAGGATCTCGTCGCGCGTTGCGCCGGCGGCGGCGAGGGCGTCGCGCGCGGGATCGTTCTTGAGTCCGGCCACGCCGAGGAGCAGATGCTCGGTGGAGACGTAATCGTCTTTGAAGTTGGTGGCTTCTTTGAAGGCCTGTTCGAGGGCTTTGTTGAGCGACTGGCTGATGCCGGGCTGGGCGGCTGCGCCGGCGACACGAGGAAGTTTTTCCTCGATGCCGTGCAGATCGCTTTCGAGGCGCTCAATGGGCACACCGATCTTTTCAAGCACGGCGGGGATGACGCCCTCGCGGTCTTCAATGAGCGCGAGCACGAGGTGCAACGGTGCGACTTCGGGGTTGCCGAGCTCGGCGGTGCGCGACTGCGCCTGCTGCATCGCCTGCTGCGACTTGACGGTGAATTTGTCCCAATGAATGGCCATAAAGGCAGCTCCTTGCTATTAGCTCTCAGCCTTTAGCTTGTCACAGGTGAACCCGGTGCCTGTTCCGTAACAGAGTTCCCTCTCTCAGTAATGATGAAAAAGCGCCGGGCGGGGATTTGCAACCCTCCCGGCGCGCAGAGTGCGAAATAAGGAAGTTCGTGTTCGTATCAACCAGCTAAGAGCTAAACGCTGATAACTGGAAGCTGCTTTTACGCCGCCAGCTGTTTGCCGATGTTGACCTTGATCTGCTTGGGCTGGGCTTCGGGCTTCTTTTTGAGCTCGAGCCTGAGCACGCCGGCATCGTACTTGGCGTCGATCGACTCGGTGTCGACAGTGGTGGGCAGCGTGAAGGCGCGGTAGAAGCTGCCGTAGCGGCGCTCGATGCGATGGAAGTTCTCCTCCTTCTCTTCCGCAGCGAACTTGCGCTCGCCCTTGACGGTCAGCGTGTTGTTTTCCACGCTTACGTCGAGGTCTTTCTCCGCGATGCCCGGCACTTCGAGCTTGAGGACGACTTTTTTCTCGTCCTCGTACACGTCGACGGCGGGCACGAAGCTCGCGGTGGTAAGCGGGCTTTCTGTTTCGTTGTTCAGGTTGCCGAACAGGGAGTTCATGCGGTTCTGCAGGGCTACGACTTCACGAAAGGGGTCCCAACGGGTGATTGCCATAACTATTCCTCCTGATGCATCAGAAATTGTGTGGGTGGGAACGGTGCTCACCGCCACTCAAAACATCTAATAAGACTATAGCACAAATGAGTAATAAAATATTAGCGTATAACGCTAATATATGAGTCATATTTCATGTAATCAATTTATTTTCTGTAGAATACGAACGAGAAAATTCTTTGTTTCAGGACCTTGACAGGTTAGGCGTATCTCGCTCAACCCGTGAATTTGGGTCTCTGCCAAGCGGGCCTGGCTGGGATTGCGTGCAGCACGGCACGCAGCAACAGCCCTGTCGAATCCCTCACTTCGAGCAAAGTAGAATAGGGATTCATGTCGCAAATCCCCGCTTTGACAAGTGTGAACTGGCAGTGGGTGTGGCTGGTGGTGGCCGCATTTTTGGCGGGCGTGTTGAACGCGGTGGCCGGCGGCGGGTCGTTTCTGTCCTTTCCGGCGCTGCTGGGCACGGGGATTCTGCCGGTGCAGGCGAATGCGACGAATACCGTGGCCATCTGGCCGGGACAGCTCACGTCGGTGGCCGCGTACTGGCCGGATGTGCGGAAGAACCTGCGGGCGGCGCTGCTGATGGGGTTGGCCGGGCTGGCGGGCGGGACGGCCGGCGCCGTGGTGCTGCTGAACACGCCGCAGAAGACATTTATGCGGCTGGTGCCGTGGCTGCTGCTGTTTGCGGCGTGCACCTTCGCGGTGAGCGGGCCGGTGGCGCGCGCTTTGGAACGGCGGAAGCGCAGGCGTGAACGCGGGACAGCGGCTGGCGGGCTCGTTCACTCTCCGGGGCGTTTGCCGCTGTTTGTGGCTGCGGCGGTGGTGAGCTTTTACGTCGGCTACTTTGGCGCGGGTGCGGGCTTCCTTTTTATGACGCTGCTGGGGCTCTTCGGCTTCGAGGACATCCACGCCATCAATGCTCTGAAGGTCGTGGCCAATTTGCTGGCCAACGGCATTGCTTTCGCCATCTTCATTGTCGAGGGGCAGGTGGTTTGGCGCTTCTGCCTGGCGGCGATGGTGGCGGCCGGGATTGGCGGATACCTATCGGCGCGCTTGGCCAAACGCGTTCCGCAGCCGGTGCTGCGCGGGATTGTGGTCGCGATCGGGCTCACGATGGCGGCGTGGTTTTTTGCGAGGCAGTGAAGATTGTGAAGGTGAGTCAGTGAATGTGTAAAGGAGTGAAAGCGGTGCAGGCGTGAGATTGTGAATGAGCCGAGCCGCTTCCTCGTTTTCACTCTCTTCACTCCTTTCACTCATCCCATTCCTTGCCCTTTCGTTGGCTCTCTGCCCGCATTCCCCGCAAACGGTAAACTTGTAGCTATGAGCCACGAAGGCATTCGCATCGCGAGCAAAGAAGAGCAGGCGCGTCAGGAC
>JBAWFY010000711.1:0-6379 GCA_049592335.1 Occallatibacter sp. | reverse complement strand
GCAGTTGATTCTCCCGCACAGGCAGGCAGTCTCTTTCCAGTGTTGGGCAAGGCTCTTCTGGGCATTGCCGGCGCGTACGTGCTGCGCGCCATCGAAGAGACGCGCGCCGTTCCGCGTCCGATCGTTGCCGCTGCCGGCATTCTCTACGCGTTTCTGTGGCTCATCTGGGCAGCGCGGGTTCGGACGGGGCCGCGCGTAACGAGTTCGATCTATGCCGGCACGTCGGCGCTCATCCTCGCCCCCATGCTTTGGGAACTGACTCTGCGCTTCAACGTGTTGCCCGCCACGGCTGCGGCCGCTCTGGTTTGCGCCTTCGCGTTGGCGGCTTTCGCTCTTAACCAGTTTGCTCCCGAGCCGTCGCGCGGTCTCAAACCGGTTGCGCGCGTTGCGTCGATCGCAGCCGCTGCTCTCGGGGTCGCGCTGGCCGTCGCCTCGCACATGCTTCTGCCCTTTATAGCGGCGTTGCTGTTGCTGGCGGCTGTCTGCGAGTTTGTGCCCGGATGCGATCGCCTGCCCGAGGTTGCAGCGCTCTTCGCTCTTGCCGCCGACGCAACCATTTGGGTGTTGATTTACGTCTACTTCGCCGGGCAAACCGCGCACGAGGATTATCCGGCGCTGAGCCGCGCCGCATTGCTTGCCCCCGGCATCGCGATCTTCGTTCTGTTTGCTGCGAGCGTGGGCGTGAAGACGGTTCTTCGCGCGCGGCCGATCACGGCCTTCGGAACGATTCAGACGATCCTTGCGTTTCTGTTGGCCGCAGTGAGCCTGGCAGATTTTGCGCAGCCAAACGGTCCGGCGATTTTAGGTATAGCCTGCCTGGTTCTCTCCGTCGCCTGTTATACCGCGGTCTTCACCGTATTCGCGCGCGCATCCGATCAACGGGAAACTGGGCCGCGCAACAGGACTGTCTTCGCCGCATGGAGTGCGGCGCTGCTTCTCGCGGGCAGTTTCCTGTGCCTGCCGGCATGGCCTTTGAACCTGCTGCTTGGCGGGGCGGCGCTGACTGCACTATGGCTCAGCAGGCAGGAGCGTTGGAGGCTTTTCGAGTTTTACGGAATGGGGTTCCTGTTGGCCGCCGCTGCGGCTTCGGGACTACTCAGTTTTCTGGTCAGCGCTCTCGTTGGAACGCCAGGCACACCGGAAATAGGCGCATGGCTGATTGCGGCATGCGCGGTCTCGTGCTACATTCTCGCGCGGCCAATCGAGGATAAGCGATGGATCGCGCAAACGTTGCATCTTGGCTTTGCCACTCTCGCAGTCGGCGCTGTGGCCGCGCTGCTCGTCGATGGACTCGTCGCGCTGACTGCGCTGCACGTAATGCCCGGCGCGCATCACTTGGCGTTGATCCGCACCATCGTCTTGTGCGCGTCAGCGCTCGCGCTGGTTTCCGGTGGAGCGCGCTGGCTCCGCCGCGAGCTTACGTGGCTGGGTTACGCGGCCCTTGTGCTCGTCGCAGTCAAGCTGGTCGCGGAAGACATGCGCCACGGCCACCTGGCCTATGTCGCCGCATCGATCTTTCTGATTGCCTTGACGTTCATTGCAGCGCCACGCGCGGCGCGTGCGCGGCAGAAGGCATAACGCTCGTCAATGGTTCGTTGGTTCGTTGATTTTATGGAGCGGAGACCGGGATCGAACCGGCGACATTCAGCTTGGGAAACTGGCCGCAAATTGAAAACAAAGAAACATTGCGAATTCCGGCACCTCCTTCCAATGATTGAGTTTATTAGAAACGCGCGGTTTCGGCGGTGCGACTCTCAATGGAGTTCAAACGGAGTTCACTGGTCGGTTCCGGTTCGACTGGAATCTCGGATGGTCTTTGCAGTTCGGAAGCCTGTCGCGCATAACTGAGCTTGTTTCGCCTTGATTTCACGGGTACACTCCCTAACAAGGACCTCCCCGGCCACCCTGCGAACCGTAGCGAACCGCAGGCCAGCGCTAAAAAGTCATGAATTGTTCTTAAGAATTCTGAAGGATCCCCTATGCTGCTCAGCGGCAAAGAGTTGTATCGTTTCGACGCGTTCGAGGTGGACTACATTCAGCGTGCCTTCCGGCGCGACGGGCAGCAGCTTTCCCTCTCTCCGAGGGCGTTCGATGTACTCCTTTATCTGGTCGAGCACCCGGCAAGAGTGGTTAGCAAAGAAGAACTCATGCGGGCCGTCTGGCCCGCATCGTTTGTCGAGGAGAGCAACCTCGCGCAGCACATCTACGCCATCCGCAAGGCGCTGGGAGACCGCGCGGGCTTGATTGCAACCGTTCCCGGCCGCGGTTACCAATTCGCCGCACAAGTGCGGGGAGTAACCGAACCGGGCCCCGCCCCGGAAGTTGCCTTGACCGCGGAACCCCTTGAGCCAGCCAGCCATAGTGTTACGCAGCGAGGGCCAGAGACCGCCCAGGCCGCAGCGCAGGAGCCGGCTCGGGCGAGTGCGTCTCAAATTCACGATCGTGTCTGGTGGCGGTCCGGCGGTCTGGCTCTGGGGGCCTTAGCCGCGTTCGCGATCGTGGCAATGATTGCGAAACAGTTCAATCGTCCGTCGACGGTGCGCATTTCAGCCTACGAGCAGATTACGCACGACGGTCAGCCCAAGTCGATCGGCAGCACGGATGGAAGCAGAATTTATTTCACCGAGGAATTAGCGGGCTCGATGATCGATGAAGTCTCTGTCGCGGGCGGCCCGGTTGAGCAGCTCGCGGTGCCAGTGAAAGAGCCGTGGGCTGGAGACGTTTCACCCGATGGATCGACCCTGCTGGTTATCTCCGAGTCGGCGGGCATGGGGCCTGCGAATTCCCTCTGGAGTTACCGGCTGGTGGGCGGGTCGCTGCGCCGGCTGGAGAATGAGGCAATCGATTCGGCGTGGTCCCCCGACGGATCGCAAGTGGTGTACGGCACCGCTACCGGAGATATTTGGACCGTCAGCGCCGATGGAACCGGCGAGCGCAAATTGGCCAGTCCGGGCGGATATATCCGCTCGCTTTGTTGGTCGCCAGACGGAGCCATGCTCCGCTTTTCGAAAGACGGCTTGCTGTGGGAAATCGATGAAAACGGGTCTAACCTGCACCAGCTGCTCCCGGGATGGAGCAACTCTCCGACGCAGTTCTTCGGCGAATGGGATCGGGACGGACGGTACTATTTTGTCTCCGACGGTCAAATATGGATGCTCGATCGGCGCTCGCGTTTCGGAGGCATTCTCAAGGCAAAACCGGTGCAATTGACCTTCGGCCTAACGGCATGGGATCGGCCGATCGTGAGCAGGGACGGGAAGAAAATATTTACTTCCGGACGCAGCCGGCACGGCGAACTACTCCGCTGGGACGAAAAATCGAATCAGTTTCAGCGCTTCCTCGGCGGTATCTCCGCGGAGTTTGTCGCCTTCACGCGCGACGCCAAAGCCGTGGTCTATGTCACCTATCCCGAGGGCATTCTGTGGCGAGCTAACGCCGACGGGAGCAACCCGCTCCAGCTCACATCCGCTCCCGTTTACCCCAAATCGTTGCGCTGGTCGCCCGACGGGCAACAGATTCTCTTTGTCGACCGCACGCCCCAGGGCGCCAACGCAATTTACACCATCGATGCGAACGGAGGCACGCCTCGCCGGGTTCTGCCGAACGACATTGAAAATGAGACGGACCCAAGCTGGTCGGCTGACGGAAAAAAGATTGTCTATTCCACTTGCCCCACCATCGGCGCGAGTTCGAGATCCGATCTGCGCATCCTCGATCTGGCCACCGGGAATGCGGCACTGATTCCGGGCTCAGAAGGCCTTGTGACTCCGCGCTGGTCTCCCGATGGAAAGTTCATTGCGGCCATGACTCTGAATTCGATGGGCATGAAGCTGCTCGATGTGCAATCGGGCAAATGGTCGACGCTCGAAACCGGCGCGGTCGCTTTTCCCGAATGGTCGCGCGACAGCAGATTTATCTATTACCTCGACTGGAAGGGCAATGCGGTCCTAGCTCGCATTCGTCCCGGCGCGGCAAGCCCCCAGACAGTGGCCGACGTGAAGAATGAGCACTTCACCGGTTTTTATACGTCGTGGATGAGCCTTGACCCCTCGGATGCGCCGCTGGTGCTGCGCGATATGGGAAGCGACGATATTTACGCGTTGACTCTCGAAGGGAAGTGATTCGGCAGCGCGCAATATCGTCAGCTCACTCTTGCTGGCGCGCTCTTGAGTTTCGGGTCGCCAGACTGAAATCAGAGCGCTGCCCCAAGGAATTGAAGAGCTTAGGAGACCATTTCCGCGCCGCCGGATCGACCACGGCTCCTCAAGTTGTAGGTCGCTGTGCTGATCGACGTCCACAACTGACCATCACTAACTGGGAGGGCGACGCTTGCTTTTCTTCTTCTGATTACCGTGCGTAACTGACTGTGACCGCAAAATGTTCGTGTTTTGCTTCGGCCGGCGTTTCAAAGCAGGGCACACCCAAGCATTCATCGCAGAGGGTGTCGCAAGGAACTCCGGAGTATCAAGAGCCGCTCAGTGGGCGTGTCTCTAAGTACAGCTATTCCGGTTCTGCTGTAGTTTGCGCCGGAACATCAGAAGCGCCAATGCAATGAGAGCAGTGGCAACATAGAGGAAGGTAGGTCCTTCGGGAATCACAGCCGGGGCGTTAGGCGCCGTTACGTTCACATCGGAGACGTAAGCGAAATCGTCATCCTCACGGCCTATGAACTCCAGAGCTGTCGTTCCCGAACTGACCGAAAGGCCCGAAATCGTGTCGTTCGAGAAGCCGGACACGTCGGGAGTGGTGGCGGAGCCAAGGTCGGCGATCTCCGTCCCTCCCCACCAGACTTGAATCTCGCTTGGTCCGCCAGCGGCGCCGTAGGTTTCATCCGGCGTGATCAGCGCAAAGTCGAAACTCAAGCTATAGGTACTTCCCGGACTGGTGGAAAGATCCTGCGTAAGGGTTGAAAGGAACGCCCCGCCCGGTGCATTGGGATCAACGCAGCCATCACCTGCGCAGCCTGTCTGAGCGTAAGATGGCGACGGAAAACCGGGCAAAGGCACTGGCGAGCCTGAGGAGCCGAATGTCCACGTCGTCAGGTTGCCTAAACCCAACTGCGTCGGATCGGGTGTCGAGACCGTCCATCCCGTGCTGCCGGCGGAAAAGCTTCCGTTGACGACAATATTCGACGCGGAAGCCGGAGTCAGCCCCAGCGCAAAAGCCAATACCGGCAAAGAAATTCTGGGGATAAAGTACACCGCTCGCATAGATCCATTCCTTTCAAAGTTTGGTATCCCGTGCCGCTGCCAAGGGGAGGCAGACTGAGAGCGGAATTACGAAAGGAGGAACTTCCGTATTCGATGCTCACGATCTTAACACACGGCGAAGCCGCTTTTAAATACGAGCTTTACGCTCTGCGACTTCTGAATACCACTCTCTTGTTGGTGAGCATTCCGGCCGGCTTGGTTCCCCACCCCGGCCGGAATGCGGGTTGCCGATTCGCCTGCGTTACGGGCAAACGCCCGCGTCGCCTGCGTTGTAGATGCCCTGAATCTGCGCTGCAGTCAGAGCGGTATCGTAGGCCTGAACTTCGTCGATCAGGCCCGTGAAGGGACGGTTGTAATAGTCCTCCTGGCCGATGGCAAACCAGGAATTGGTGTACGAGGCCGTCCCCGTCCAAGTTGTAGTGGTTCCGTTGTTCACCACGGGTTGGGCGACTCCATTGAAGTACACCTGCAAGGGATTGCCCGCCGATGCGGTAGCCGTGACCAGGGTCCACTGGTTAAGCGGAACCTGGGTGGTTGTGTACGCCTCGTACCAATGGGAGCCGTCTCCGATGACCCAGACGATGCCGCCAGGTGGGGCGTCGGCGGGGCTGTTGTAGTTGGGTCCATTGATGTAGACGCCTGCGCCCGCAGTGCTGCCTGCGTATTGTCCTCCCACGATCAGGCCGTAGTAGCCGCCGGAGCTAATGGAGGGAATCGCCGTCGGATTAATCCAGGCCGACAGGGTCATGGCGCTCTGGAACTGCAGGCTGGCGGGGACCGGCTGCCCGATCAGGACGTACTGGTCGCTTCCGTTGAGGCTGAAGGCATTGTTAACTTCGCCCAGGCCGTAGGTGACTCCATTTTCCAGCGTTCCATTGTTGAGGCCTTGCTGGTCGAGAGCGCTATTGTCGCCCTTCCACCACGAGACCAGACCGGACGGCGCGGCGTAGCACGCCTGGGCCGGAGTGATTGTGGCCGAGCACGAAGCGTTTGTGCCCGTGGACTCCCCGTTGCAGGTCCAGCTTACCGTGCCGGCATTGTTGAGCAGCGACGATGCCGTGCCTGCCGAGCAGAGATTGGTGGTGGGTGGGGTGGCAACGGTCTGGCCGTTGGCCGATCCGCAGACGCCATTTACAGGGATGGCCGGGCCGGTGGTGAAGGTGGAGAAC